>JBMTZD010000008.1:0-54092 GCA_049455235.1 Steroidobacteraceae bacterium | reverse complement strand
CATGAGCTTCCGGAACTTCGAAGAGTTCTACCCATTTTATTTGGGTGAACACGCTCGACGCCGCGGGCAAGGTGGTTACCTGTAATTCGGCTGGCCTAAAGATATGGGACGCCAAAGCCGGTGCCATTATCGGTAAGCCATTAACGGAACTGCTCGGAGAGACCAGTGGTTGGCTGAACGAGAGCATTGCTTCGGCCAAGGAGACCGGTGAGAGCGGCTACTTCCCAGATGCGCAGTTAACGCTCGGGGGTGCTGAACGCTCAGTGAACGTGAGTGTTATGCCGTTGCGCGCTGCCGATAACGATAAGGAGCTTGGTGCGATGCTGATGTTCGAAGATATCAGCTCCGAAAAGCGCATGAAGTCGACGATGTCGCGTTACATGGACCCCGCTATCGCGGCACAGATGCTCGAGGGCGGAGGCTCTGATCTGCTCGGTGGTGCCAATAAAGAAGCTACGATTATGTTTACCGATGTTCGTGGCTTCACGACGATCACAGAGGAGTATGGCGCGCAGGGGACGGTCTCGTTCCTCAACGAATACTTCACGCTGATGGTCGAGTGCATCAATCGACAAGGCGGCATGCTAGACAAATTCATTGGCGACGCCATCATGGCCTGCTTTGGTTTGCCGGCGGCACATGAGGACGATCCCGATCGCGCCGTCAAAGCCGCAATCTCGATGATCCGCGAGATGTGGGACTGGAACGCGATCCGGCGCGAGAAGGGCCTCAAGACAGTCGACATGGGCATTGGCCTGAATACCGACACGGTAGTCTCTGGCAACATCGGGTCACCGAGGCGGATGGACTACACCGTGATTGGTGATGGCGTGAATCTCGCGTCGCGGCTCGAGAGCGCATGCAAGGCATACTCGGCACATATTTTGGCCAGCGAATCGACTATCCTGAAGCTGAAGGGTACATATCGTTACCGCGATATTGATCTGGTTGTGGTCAAGGGAAAAACCCAACCAGTTCGGGTATACGAGATTCTCGACTATCACGACAACAAGACCTTCCCCAACATGATCGATGTCATAACCCGTTTTGGCGACGCAATGCAGGCATACCGCGCCGGCGATTGGCAGAGGGCCAAGGGTGGTTTTGAGCTTTGCCTCAAGCTCAATCCAGAAGACCATTTATCGCAAACATATATCGATCGATGCGATTACCTTGAGGCCCATCCTCCTGCCGGGGAATGGAATGGTGTTTGGGTGATGAAAGAGAAATGATCGAGCAACTAACCTGTCGTTCGCGGTTGAGATGGGCGCTGGGACATCTGTCACCGGGATGCAGCGAGTCGCACTTAGACTCACTGATTGAGCTAGTCGATCGCACGATGAATTTGCCGGCTCGGCATTATCACGATCTTGCACATGCATTGATGGTGGCTGAGTCGAACGACCCGCTCGACGCGCTTATCGGCCTCTTCCATGACATCGTTCAGGCGGGCGTTGATGGCGGTTTTCCGATCGGGTGTGAGCCATACGTCGTCAATTTAGTAAAGAGAGGCGACAATGGTGAATTCCAGTTGCTCGACTCCGCTGACGCTCTAGGCGATCCGATATTTGACATCGTAAAGCGTTGTTTCGGATTTTCGGATACCGAAACACTCTCGCCTTTTGCGGGACAAAACGAATTTTTGAGCGCTCTAGTCGCCTGCAAAGCAATGGGCGATCTACTAGATGCAGAGCATCTAGCGGCCGTGGCACTTGGTATTGAGGCAACGGTGCCATTCCGAAAGGATCCGAACCGCATCTCGGCTTCCTACATTTCGGCTTTGATGGATATCAACCATCGACACCAGTCCAACATAGGCGAGTCTGATATGCGTTCGCATATCAGACGAGCGGTTCGGATTGCCAATCGTGACGTGCGAAGCTTCGGAGAGGCGGATCTGATCGCATTTCTGGATGACACCTGGGGATTGATGTATGAATCCTCAAGCGAGCTTCGTGCTGGCGGCTCAATCGGTGTCACCCAATATCGGCAAACACTGCAGAAAATGACCCGATTCCTTGCGTCACTTACGGCGCAGGTAATTTTCCGACAGTACGATGGCGAGCCGATTCAGTCAGACCATCAACATAGACTGGAGATGACGACACGCAACTTAGAAGTCATCGGCGATGTGATGCACACGAAACTATTGGCGATCTCGCTTATTGAATCGGTGGGACGTGGCGGCGGTTGTGCATTCAAGCCGGCGCGCCTGAAATCTTCTCTTCATGCCTCCAAAATCGCCACCGAGATGACAGCCGGCGAAGTTCTCGCACCCGGCTCTACTGCAACGATTGAGTTTGATATTCGACAGTCTCCGCTGTCGCATCAGCTATTGCGGCAACTATCGCGCGACACGATTCGCGAGCACACCGAATCGATTGATCTGGCAACACCAGTGGGCAGCGACTTAATCGAAAAACTGCCGATCGAAATTCAATCCAGAGCGCGCGAAATTGCGCACGCTATGCTGATTTAGCGTCGGTGAACGGCGCGCTTAGCTTTTTCTGAATCCGGCGGCGGCTTTAACGGAGCGAACCCCGGTTCGCCGACTTCGCAAATTTCGACGGGATCTTCCACGCCTTTGACTTCATATAGGCCGTGGTTTTTCCACTCGATGTCGGGAATTCCATCGATCTCGTAGCCGTTCAACATCTGAAATGCATTGTCGTAAGCAAATCGGGACATCAAAATTTGTCGACCCTGAGCCAATGACATGATGCGCGCTGCGGTATCCACCTGAATACCATTGAAATCGAAGGTCTTGCCAGCAACTTTGGCATTGTCGGCGTAAACCTCACCCACGTGGATACCGATACGATCTTGAATGTCGGTTCCTTCTGCCTCGTTCATGTCCTCAAGGCGGCTCTGCATGCGTAAGGCGAATGTCACGGCTTCAGACGGCGTTGCAAACGCGATGAAGAAAGAGTCACCAGACGTGGAGACCTCTTCACCTGTTGCTGTCGAAGCCAAGATATTACGTACGAGATCGTGATGCTGACGCACTAACTGCATCGCATGAGCATCGCCATACTCCTGCTTGAGCTTGGTTGACCCTACAAGATCCGTAAACAACATCGTCACGACCCGATTGGAAGTCGCTTTGCGGGCACCGGCATGGATGCCCGGCATGGAACGATGCTCATCTGCGCCAGTCCGCGCGGGCGCAGGCGCAGGCGCAGGCGCTGGCTCCGGCGAGCGCGTTGCCGTTGGCGCAGCAGGGGCGGGAGTGCGGGCGGCGGCGGGAGCCGAACCGAAGGGATCGAGCGCCACCTGAGCCAACAACCCTGTCAGGGCCGGCGACGACACCTTCTTATTGAGATTCGAGCGCACGACCGTCATGTTCAATACTTTCGATAAGACGGCGTGGTAGCGACTGTCGGCTAGGTAGCCGAGCCCGTTTGGACCTTGCCAAACGACAACGACTTCGCCGTTGAGACCAAAGCCGTGACAAATGTCGCGCATCTGTCGCAGCAGATTTTGCTGGTCGGAAGCAGCAACGCCCGCCATCAGCGGTGAGAATGGAACGAAAACAAACTCATTCCCTTGGATTCGAACGTGCGCGACCTGTACGGAATTCAAGACGACCTCTCCCCTGTCCAGATGCCAACGGAGCCGTCGGTGGGTAGACGGAACCGGCTATCTCCATTATGAATACAATCTAATCTAACCGAAAAATCGGGTCTGCTGGAATCTACAGACTGCCCCCGGAGGCCGCGGCATGATCAAGATTGATGAAACTCTATTGCGTGTTTTGGCGGCGGTCCCCATTTTCGCCGGCATCGGCCGGCTGGAGTTGATCGCCCTACTGGCTAATGCCATCCGGGTCGAGCGCGCAGCCGATCAACTATTTTTCGACGAGGGAGACGACGGTCAAACCTTTTTTGTTTTCATCATGGGCAGTGCCATCATCGAGAAGCACACGAGCAACGGCTGGCACGAATTGGCGGACCTACGACCAGGTGACACCTTCGGCGAAATGGCGATTGTGGACGGCGGCAAACGATCTGCGCGGGTTCGCGCCACCTCAGATGCCATTGCCCTAAAGTTTCAAAAAAATGACATCGAGTTATCTGCCGAAGCGGCCATCGTGATTTACCGAAATATCGCTCGAATCCTCTCGAAGCGCTTACGTCATTACAACGAGAAACTGTAGCGCTGTCATCAAAGTCGCGCTTTGTTCTGTGTAGAATTCGTTCATGACGTCAGAATACTTTGGCTCGATACTCGATCGCCGTCTGTCTCGGCGTAATTTTATCGTACGCACCAGCGCCGCGGCCGCCATTTCCGCTCTGCCCACCATCTCATTTTCTGCGCAGACGAAACGTCCTGTTCAAACAGCGGTCGCCACAGCGATCGAACCCACTCGTGCCGATGCGATCACGCTCGCAGCCGGCTTGCGTAGCGATCTGCTGATTCGAGCCGGAGACGCCCTATTCAATGACGTCGCAGCTCTTGATGGTAAAACCATGCAATCGCTGGCGTGGCTAGATCGAGACGCAGCAATCCGCCAAGAGAAATTATTCGGAACCAATAACGACGCGCTGGCATTTTTCCCGACAGATAGTCGCAATTCATCGGGCGTGCTGTGCGTCAACCATGAATACGTCATGGCAGAGCTGTCTTTTTCGGAATGGCCCAAATCCGGCCTCAATCGCGCCCAAGAGCGTCAGACCTGGATCAAAGATCGCCCGCAAGCGGTCGCCTGGATGCAGGCGGCGCACGGAGTCAGTGTCGTTGAGGTCGAACGCACCGAGAAGGGCTGGAAGACGCGCAGCAGCGGTCCACTGACGCGACGAATCACTGCCAATACTCCAATGCAAATCTCCGGCCCTGCCCGAGGCCATGAACTCGTACGAACAAACGCTGATCCGAGCGGCACGGTCGTCTTAGGAACATTCGCCAACTGCGCAGGTGGCAAGACTCCATGGGGCACTTATCTCACGGCCGAAGAGAATATTCAGGATTATTTTGGCTCTGCAAAATCATGGGCCGATACGACAACAGATACAGCAACGGTTGAAGCGCACCGGCGATGGCCGTTGCGGGAGCGCTCTGCTTACAGTTGGGATTTGATTGATCCACGCTTCGATGTACGCCAAGAACCTCGTGAACCACTACGCCATGGTTGGATCGTCGAGATCGATCCGCAGCAACCGACTGCGCCACCGAAAAAACGTACGGCTCTCGGTCGATTTTGTCATGAAGGTGCCAATACGATTCTGACTCGAGATGGTCGTGTCGCCGCTTATATGGGCGATGATGCGAAATTCGAATATGTTTACAAATTCGTCAGCCGCGATCGTTACAACCCCTCCGATCGTGCAGCCAATCTCGATCTACTCGATCACGGCACCTTATACGTTGCTCGCTTCGATGCATCGGGCGAGGGCGAATGGCTCGCACTCGTTCATGATGAGAACGGCCCGCTCAACTCGCGTAATGGCTTCTCAAGTCAGGCTGATGTTGTCATCAAGTGCCGTGCGGCCGCCGATCTGCTCGGCGCCACGCCAATGGATCGACCGGAAGATGTTGAACCGAGTCCGATCACAGGTCATGTCTATATGGCATTGACCAAAAACGATGAACGTCAAAACGCAAGTAAGATGTTCAACGGTCGGACAGTCGATTTCGGACCAAATGCTGCCAACCCCAGACCACAAAATGACTTTGGGCATATCGTTGAACTGATCGAAGATCAGTCGGACGCTGCGAGCACTCGTTTCTCTTGGAACCCGTTCCTACTCGCCGGCGACCCACGTAACGCCGAGGCCAAGTTCATCACCGAAGCGAATGCGGTTGCAGCGGGAACCTTAAGCCGCGAGGATCTTTATTACGCTGGCTATGCGGATCGAGCCAAAGTCAGCCCGATTGCGTGTCCCGACAATCTCGGCTTCGATCCGACAGGCCGGCTTTGGGTCGTCACCGACGCAGATACCAAACTGATCGGAAACAACGGCTGCTATGTCGTACCGACGAACGGTCCCGAGCGCGGCTACCTAAGACAAGTCGTCAGCGCTCCGATCGGAGCCGAAATCTGCGGCTGCGAGTTCACACCCGACGGACGAACTCTGTTTTTGTCGATTCAACACCCTGGCGAAGGTGGGTCGGTAGACGCCCCCGTGAGTCACTGGCCCGATGGCGGCGACCTACCGGCGCGATCAGCCGTCATCGCTATTAGTCGCGAGGATGGAACCCCGCTGTAAGGCGGTGTCGATGGCCGTACAATCGGCCGCATGAATACGCCTACCCAGCAGAATCAATACCAGCTCTTCAAACAGGCACAAGGCTTCAGCCTTAACCTTATCGAGGGCGCGCCCGTACGTAAGCCGGGCCCGAAAGAAGTACTCGTTCGAGTCAGAGCATCGTCGCTCAATCGACGAGACATCATGGTGCTGCGAGGTTGGTACCCAGTTGGGGATCGCTCAACCGTCGTTCCGCTATCGGATGGTGCCGGCGAAGTTGTCTCCATTGGCGACGGGGTGACGCGTGTCAAACCCGGCGATCGCGTGGTCGCTCAGTTTTTTCAAACTTGGCTAGAGGGTCGACCCACTGCTTCGACGAGCGCATCCGCACTCGGTGGTGCTCAAGACGGGATGCTCTCGGAATACGTCACCTTGAATGAGGAAGGTGTGCTGCACTTTCCAGAGCATCTGTCATTCGAGGAGGCAGCGACTCTGCCCTGTGCCGCGCTGACCGCTTGGAACGGCCTCGTCACACGTGGCGGGCTTCGCCGCGACGATCACGTGTTGTTGCAAGGCACCGGCGGTGTCTCGATATTCGGTCTTCAATTTGCCGTCGCGTATGGCGCCAACGCCATCATCACCAGTTCAAGCGATACGAAGCTTGCTCGTGCGCGCGAGCTAGGCGCGAAGCATTTCATTAACTATCGCAAAACAACCGAGTGGGCTCGCTCCGTACTCGACGCGACCGGTGGAGTCGGCGTACACCATGTACTCGAAGTCGGTGGCGTCGGTACGTTAACTCAGTCTCTCGCTTCGCTCGCTCATGGTGGGCATATCGCGATCATTGGTGGCCTCGCTGGATTCGGCGGTGAAATTCCGGCTGCGGCAATGATTGGGCGCAGCACCAGCGTTTCGGGAATCTTCGTCGGCTCGCGCGCTAACTTCACGACGATGAATCACTTCATTGACGAGCATCGCATCAAACCGGTTATCGATCGTACATTCGACTTTACACAAGCAGATGCCGCGTTCGTCTACATGGAGAACGGTAACCACTTCGGTAAAATCGTCATTCGGCATGAATGATGGATCTCAAGGTTTTTTTCGAACAGGAGCGTAGCTCCGGCGCAGATCTCATCATTGCGATCGTCATCGCGACCGAAGGCTCTACCTACCGCAAACCCGGCGCATACATGCTGCTGTCTTCCAGCGGCCGTCGCGCCGGACTTTTGAGCGGCGGCTGTCTAGAGGGAGATTTGCACGAACGCGCCCTCAAGATGTTGGCGGATGATCGTCGATACCTCAGACATCGCTATGACAATCGCAGCAGTGACGATCCCGTGTGGGGTCTCGGGCTTGGATGCGAAGGCTCGATGACTATTCTGCTAGCGCGTTGCGGAATTGCCGAAGCCTATGAGCCACTGGCCTCGGTCTTTTCGGCATCGGTGCGTAATGAGCCCATCGATATCAACCTCGATTCCTTTGTTTGGAGGATCGAACCGCCGCCACGAGTTTTAATCTGCGGCGCGGGCCCCGATGCGGAGCCACTATTCGAGTTCGCACATCGACTTGGTTGGAAGGTTTCGCTGATTGATCATCGCTCAGCTTATGCACTGCCAGATCGCTTCGTTGGCGCTGAGCTTGTGACTCACATCGAACTCGAACGATGGTCAGCCGATATTGCGCTCGATCATTATTCAGCAGCGGTTGTGATGAGCCATCACTTGGGTGCCGATGCGCGCTATCTCGAAGGACTCGCTGACTCTAAGATTCCGTATATCGGCTTGCTAGGTCCTCCCGCACGAAGGGAGCGCCTCATGTTAGAGCTCGGCGCCCAAGCGGACAGTCTTAATGCGCGACTGCGTGCGCCGGTTGGATTGAACCTCGGGGGTAGAACACCTGAGGCGATTGCGCTATCGATCGTCGCGGAGCTCCAAGCAACCCTCAGTTCGAACGCGGTTTGACACGTCGAGTCGGCTCCGCTTGCAGAGGATCTTCCGGCCAATAGTGTCGCGGATATCGTCCACGCATGTCTTTGCGCACATCGGTATATGCATTGCGCCAAAAACTCTCGAGATCCGAAGTAATCTGTAAAGGACGCTGAGCGGGCGAGAGAAGCTTAAACGTAACAGGTAGTTTTCCGAGCGCCAGTCTTGGCGTACTTGCAACGCCAAAAACCTCCTGCATCCGCATTGAAGCGCAGGGCGCAAGATCGTCGATATAGTCGATGCGAATACGACTGCCGGTCGGCACCACGAGATGCATCGGCAACCATTCATCGAGGCGACGAACCGCGTCGGGTCCAAGATGGAACTGCAGCGCTTCGAGTAAAGGTAGCTTCGCTAGATGCGATCGACGCGTCACTCCATCCAACCAAGGGGACAACCAAATCTCGAGACTACGTAACAGTGCCATATCTGACATATCGGGCCAGTCTTGAGTGCCTGGCAAGCCGGTGCGACGCGCCATCTCAACACGCGCACAGAATGACCGGCTCTCATCATCCCACGGTAAAGCCGTCAGCCCCATCTCCCGTATGCCTTCGATCATCGCGCGTAGTAAATCCGACGCATCCTCGAGCTTTTTCGGCTTTTCTTGAATGATCAGTGCATCGAGTCGAACCACTTCGCGCGCGATGACGCACTGCTCTTGTGACGACCAAAACGTCTCGGTCGTGCGTTGCCAGCGATCGGCTGTTGCCGCCTCTAACATGTCGCGCGACAACTCGGCGGCTAGACGAATATGAGCCTCTCGGCCACGATCATCCAACTCGACCGCAACGAGGTACTCGTTCGCGGCTAAACGATCTGTGCTTGCGACAATCGCGCCCTTACCGTTGGCTAAAAGAAATTTTCCAACGCTGCCAGCGCGTCGCTGTGCGATTCGATCGGGATATGCTAACGCCAGTAAGCCGCCGATATCTAAGCCAGGCCGGTGATTCGTCACGGCTATACCGGCTAGTCGCTTTTCGAATTGAGCTGACAGTCTTCGCGCCCTCGAGAGCGCCATTTGATCGATACCGTGGCCGTTCGATGCTCGATCGAGTAGCGTCATTCGAGTGACGATATCGATGTCGTCAGCTCGGCGAAGAATGTCACGCTCCGTCAGCAACGCAGCAAGCTTCGCTCCATCCCGCTCGGCACCACGATGCCGACTCTCGATTAAAAGATGAGCCAATCTCGGATGTACCGGCCAACTCGCCATCGTGCGACCATGGGCACTGATACGCAACTGCTCATCTAGTGCTCCAAGGGCACGCAAGATGTCGCGAGCACTTTCCAATACCGCTCTCGGCGGTACGTCTAACCAGCGCAGATTAGTGGGCTCGATGATGCCCCACTCTGCGAGATCCAACGCCAGCGGCATCAAATCGGCGTCGATGAGCTCGGCCGGCGTATGCGCACTCAAACTGCGCTCGGCTCCTTCGCTCCAAAGACGATAACAAACCCCCGCCGCGACGCGCCCGGCACGTCCTGCTCGTTGCGCCGCCGAGGCACGCGAAATTCGCCGGGTCTCGAGTCGGGACATTCCCGAAGCCGGATCGAACACAGAACGACGAACGAGACCACTATCAATCACGATGCGGATACTGGGCAGAGTCAAACTCGTCTCGGCAATATTGGTCGAGAGAACGATACGACGTACTCCTCCGCCTGCGCGTAACGCCTCATCCTGAGCCTCGAGCGAGAGATCGCCGTGCAAAACCAACGCTTGTGCTTTGCTAGCGATGAAATCGGGAGCCGACTCAACAAACTCTTTGACGCGCCGAATCTCCCCCATGCCGGGTAAGAAGACGAGTATGTCGCCTTCGTACTCACGTAGCGCACGTAGTACGGCAAGCCCCGCCATTCGCTCGACTGACTCTACTTCGCCGGGCAAAACTGGCAGCCCTTTCCCCAAGTAGCGAATCTCGACGGGGAAACTGCGCCCCACACTCGTGATAACCGGCGCAATAGACTCAGGCTTCGAACTTAGTATTTTCGCGACAGCCACTCCGTCTAGCGTCGCGGACATCACCAGGATCTTAAGGTCGGTACCGAGTGCCGCTTGTGAATCTAAACACAGCGCGAGCCCGAGATCGGCATTGAGGCTACGCTCATGAAATTCATCGAAAATGACGATGGCGACACTCTCAAGCGCCGGGTCTGCTTGCAGCAGGCGATTCAAAACACCTTCGGTCACCACCTCGATGCGAGTTCGATTGCTGACTCGCGTCTCGAGTCGCATTCGATAGCCCACTCTTTCGCCAACCTCTTCACCGAGTGTGCTTGCCATTCGCTGCGCAACAGCGCGTGCTGCCAATCGGCGTGGTTCTAGCATCAGGATTTTTCGATCGCCCAACCAAGGCTCATCTAGCAGGGCCAATGGCACGACTGTGCTCTTTCCCGCCCCGGGCGGCGCCTCTAGCACAACACCCGAGTGCTCACTCAACGCCGCTTTCAATGCAGCGAGAGAGTCACAAATAGGAAGCTTGGGCAGTGCGATCACAGGATGGATAAAAGCTATTGCGACAGAGGCGGGAATTGTATGCAATCGGCGCTCATGAGGTTCTTTAAACGTGCGCTTTGGATCTCCGTGATCCTCTTAGGGGTCATATGGTTAGGCGCCACGTTATGGGCCTATTGGCCTTACCCCGCCGAACAACCTGCCGTCACACTCGCAGAAGATGAAGATCGCTTTATCTCCGTTGATAGATTGACCTTGCGCTATCGCGAATGGGGTCGCAAGCAAGCTGACAGTCCATCCCTGTTACTCATTCACGGCTTCGGTAACTCTTTGCAGAGTTTTCGCGAGCTCGCTCCTCGCCTCGCCGTTAGTCACCATGTAGTTGCTGTCGATATGGTGGGGTATGGTCTCTCCGACAAACCAGTTGATTACGATTATCACAATGGCCCTCAGGCCAACATGCTCATCCGAACTGCGCGGCAGCTAGGGCTCGACCAGATCGTTTACATCGGTCACTCACTCGGTGGCGCGGTCGCTTTGCAAGCAGCTGTTCTCGACGACAAGGCAAGCGGCCTCGTGCTCATGAACCCAGGCATCATCAGCACCGGAGTGCCCAAGATCGTCCAGATCACCTTGCCACCGTTGCCACGAATGTCAGCCAAGCTTTTTGCTAGCAGAGAGTTCCGTGGGCTATTTTTGAAGAAATCTTATGTCAATCCCGCCATCGTTACCAACGCGGTCATTGATGATGTGATGCTCGCGACACGCAGCGAAGGCTACATGCGAGGCACGACATCTCTCATGAGCCAGTATCGTGAGGGCGACGAAATCATCCTCGCAGCGAAAGTGCGGGTTCCGGTTTTGATTCCGTGGGGTGCACAAGATCGGAATAAGACGCTACACGAGGCGACCGCGCTACAAGCTTTACTGCCCGGGTCCACTCTCATTCGCTTCGCGAATGCGGGGCACTACGTTCACGAAGAAGCACCAGAGGGAGTCGCAAAATCTATCGTCGAGTGGATCAATCAACAAATACTTTCGAACGCCCAATCGAAATAGCGGCAAAGACCCACGTCAAAATCAAGGTTCCGCCACCGAGCGGTGCCACCATGGCAAGCCACTTAGGAGCACCAAAGGTCAGCGCATAAATGCTGCCACAGAAAAGAAACATCCCGAGGAGCAGAGCGATCGCAAGACGACCAAACGCTCGATTGGACGGAGCTTGCCTTTGCAGAAAACCGATACCCATCAGCCCGAGCGAGTGAAAAAACTGATAGGTGACTGCGATGTCAAAACTGGCATAGCGCTCTGGCGTCAGGATCGGTCTTAGCGCATGAGTTCCAAAGGCACCTAGAGCGGTAGCGATCGCGAGCGAGATGGCCGCAGCGCACCAAATCGCTCGCGCTTTCATCGTGCTCGCTCTACCTGCTGCCACGCTAATTCCGACATCGACTCCACGTTGCCTGCGTATTCTTTGGCCTTCGGGCTGACAGCGGTACCCCGCGCTAGACGCCCGCGAATTCCGTGGAAAATTCCGGCCAATCGAAACATACAGAAGGCGACGTAATAGTCGAGAGCGGGGATGCCAGAGATCCCGCGACGTCGGCAATACAGGTCGATGTACTCTCGCTCGGACGGTAATCCTTGCTTCTGTAGATCTATGTTCAGTAGGCCAGGAATCGCAGCTGATGGCACTCGATACATCATGAAGTTGTAGGCGAAGTCGGCTTCCGGATTGCCGATGGTCGATAACTCCCAATCGAGCACGCCAAGCACTCGCGGTTCGTCTTTGGTAAAAACCATATTATCGATTCGGAAATCGCCATGTACCAAGGTTGGCGATGGTTCGACAGTTGGTGCATTTGCCGGCAACCATTCAATCAGTCGCTCCATTGCCGGAACGCGGCCCGCAACATCGATATCGGCGAAATAGAGCTTGGACCATCGAGACACCTGACGCGCTACGTAGCCCTCCGCCTTCCCGTAATCAGCAAGACCCACACTCTGTATATCGACACGATGCAGATCGGCCAAGGTTTCTGCCATTGATGTGAAAACCGGTCGTCTCTCACCAAGAGCCAGCTCTGGCAAGCTAGGATCCCAAAAAATACGCCCATCCAGACAGTCCATGACGTAGAAGGCGGTGCCGATAATGGAAATGTCTTCGCAAAGAGCCCATGTTTTAGCGACTGGGAACCCTGTTGACTGCAGCGCGTGCATGATTCGGTATTCACGCTCGATCGCATGTGCAGAGGGCACCAGTACGCCAGGCGGCTTTCGACGCAATGCAAATGAGTGCGGATGTCCTGCCAGTTGCGCATCCACGCGGTAAGTCGGATTAGACTGACCGCCCGAAAATTGAGTCACTCGATCGATCCCGGAAAACCCCTCGATCACCCTTGTCAAATAACCCTCGAGCGCATCGACGTCAAACTCGAGACCTGGTCGGAAATAATGTGGTGAGCTCATGGCCTGGGATTTCGTTTAGAGCGAACGTGCTGTGTTCGGAACGGTTTTCTTTGCCCTTCTTTCATGACCCCTGTCCCTGCCGGCTGCCATGCGGGTACGAGATGCTGCTTACCGGGTCCGATCAAATCAGCTCGCCCCATACGCCGTAAGGCATCGCGCAACGTCGGCCAATTATTGGCATCGTGATATCGCAAAAATGCTTTGTGCAAACGACGGACCTTGAGTCCCTTCGGAATCGAAACTTCTTCACTAGAACGAGAGACCCGCCGTAGCGGGTTCTTGCCAGAGTGATACATCGCTGTTGCCGTTGCCATCGGCGACGGAAGAAAAGCTTGTACCTGATCAGCCCGAAACCCATTGCGCTTTAACCATAACGCCAGCTCAAGCATGTCTTCATCTGTCGTGCCCGGATGCGCGGCAATGAAATACGGAATCAGATATTGCTCTTTGCCAGCTTCTCGTGAGTACCGATCAAAAAGTTCCTTGAATCGATCGTACGTACCGATGCCAGGCTTCATCATTTTTGACAACGGCCCATCGCTGATTGCTTCAGGCGCAATCTTGAGATAACCGCCGACATGATGTTGTGCGAGCTCTTTGACGTACTCGGGCGATTCGATAGCAAGGTCATATCGGACACCCGAGGCGATGAGAACCTTCTTGATGCCGGGCAGACTGCGGGCCTTGCGATAAAGCTGAATAAGCGGCGTGTGATCCGTATTCAGATTTGGACAAACACCCGGGTAGACGCACGAAGGCTTGCGGCAGGCACTCTCAATCTCTCGGCTCTTACAAGCGAGCCGATACATGTTCGCCGTCGGACCGCCTAGATCCGAAATCACCCCGGTGAATCCAGGAACGGAGTCGCGAATCTTTTCGATCTCGCGGAGCACCGATGCCTCAGATCGACTCTGAATGATGCGCCCCTCATGCTCGGTGATCGAGCAAAACGTACAACCACCAAAACATCCGCGCTGAATGGCGATCGAGAAACGGATCATCTTGTACGCCGGGATCTCCGCATCCCCATAAAACGGGTGCGGCTGGCGCTGGTAAGGCAATTCGTAGACACGATCCATTTCAGCGGTCGTCAACGGAATCGGCGGCGGATTAAGCCATACATCGATATTGCCGTGACGCTGCACCATGGCGCGCGCATTCCCCGGATTGGCCTCCAGATGCAGTATGCGCGAGGCATGTGCGTACATCACCGGATCGTCGACGACCTGCTCGAAAGCGGGCAAACGAATGACGCTGCGGTCGCGATCTGCATTCTTCACGCGGCGCACGAAGCGAACCACCTTCTCGGCCGTCTCCTTCTCGGCAAACCCCGGCGCGGGCGCAGCGACTGCCGTTGCCGTTTGGGTTGCCGCTTTCGTTCCGCCGTTATCGTCCATCGCATACGGATCGATCGGCGGGTTCAGGGGCCCGGGCGTATCGAGATGCGTGGAGTCGATTTCTAGATAATCCGCAGGGATCGACTTACGGGTAAAGACCGTTCCCCGCAGGTCGGTGATCTCATCGATAGACTCGCCGGCTGCCAAGCGGTGTGCGATGTCGACGATCTGTCGTTCTGCATTTCCGTATACGAGTAGATCGGCCTTGGCGTCGAGCAAAACCGAACGGCGGACCTTCTCGGACCAATAGTCGAAATGCGCTATGCGACGCAGGCTCGCCTCGATACCGCCGATGACGATCGGCACGTCCGGATAGGCCTCACGGGCACGCTGCGAATAAACGATAACCGACCGATCCGGGCGCTTACCCCCCTCGCCGCCCGGGGTATAAGCGTCATCGCTTCGAATCCGACGATCGCTCGTGTAGCGATTGACCATCGAATCCATATTCCCGGCCGTGATCCCGAAAAAAAGGTTCGGCTTGCCCAGCGCGCGGAATGGGTCGGCGCTCTGCCAATCCGGCTGGGAAATAATGCCCACCCGAAAGCCCTGCGCCTCGAGCAAGCGGCCGATGATGGCCATACCGAAACTCGGGTGGTCGACGTAAGCGTCGCCGGTAACCACGATGATGTCGCAACTGTCCCAGCCTAGGGCATCCATCTCCGCACGACACATCGGCAGGAATGGCGCCACCCCGAATCGGGAGGCCCAATACTTGCGGTGGGAGAAAATGTCGCGGGCGGTCTGCATGGGGTGTGCATTAGACCAAAATGTTAGAGTGTGCTGCACCTACTAGTTATGGGACTCGAAAGGATTCAGCCGCCATGACGCCGTCCGAACAGTGGTTGACAGACTGCCGCGCCGCAGGAGTCGACCCGCTCGTCATCGAGCATACCGCGCGAAATTTTTTGGCCCACCTCGATTACCACTCCAAGCACGGCAGCCGGAGCCTTCCGTTGATCGAGTGGTTCCGCTTCTACGCTCTCGAAAATGCGGCGGAACTGTCCGCTGAAACGATCAAAGTTGACGGCTGCTCGGTCGATGAACGCTCAGTACGCCCCCCGAGCGCCGACTATCGAGCTGCCATTTTTCAACTGCTTCAGAGATTCCTCGAAGAGCAGAAAGCCTCACGCTGATCATTTGGTGATCTCATGTCTGACCACGATCAAGGATCGATCGTCGTTCGCGGCGCTCGCCAGAACAACTTAAAGAATCTCGATATCGATATTCCGACGGGCGAGCTTGTCGTCGTCACTGGGGTATCCGGATCCGGCAAGTCATCGCTGGTCTTCGATACGCTTTATGCAGAAGGCCAGCGCCGCTACGTCGAAACTTTTTCTCCGTATGCGAGACAATTCCTTGATCGCATGGATAAACCGGCGGTCGATCGAATCGAGGGGATACCGCCAGCAATCGCCATCGACCAGACCAATCCCGTTAGAACCTCTCGCTCGACCGTCGGGACGATGACGGAGCTTAATGACCATCTCAAGTTGCTATTTGCTCGTACAGCCGATCTGTACTGCCGTTGCTGCGGAAAGATGGTCAAAAAAGACACCGTCGCCAGTATCAGAGAAGATCTCCGAAGTCGCGCCGCACAGAATGACGACCCACGAGTATTGATCTGTTTTGAGATCAATGTTCCGAAAAACTTTAAAGATGCAGAAGTGGTCGCCTTGCTCGAGCAACAAGGCTACACACGTATTCACACTAGAAGAAAAGATGTCGTTGAAGTCATCCAAGACCGTCTGCGTATCTCCGCAGTCGACGACGCTCGCCTCGCGGAATCACTAGAGGCCGCTTTGCGCCTTGGTCGCGGAAAAACAGCTGTACACGTACTCGAATCTTCCGACCCTCCGATTGTCCGAGAAACTTGGCGCTACTCGAACACGCTGCATTGCGCACATTGCGACATTAGCTACAAGGATCCGTCGCCGAGCGCATTTTCGTTCAACAGCCCCATGGGCGCTTGTGAATCCTGTCGTGGATTTGGACGAATTATCGGGGTCGACTACGGGCTCGTCATTCCCGATCACTCCAAAAGCTTACGGGGCGGAGCAATTCGCCCATGGCAGACAGATGCCTATCGCGAATGTCAGCAAGACATGGAGCGGCTCGCGCGCAAGCGCGGGATCCCTCTCGACACACCCTGGCGCGATCTCGATGAAAGCCATCGTCATTGGGTCATCGAGGGCGAAGGAGAATGGAAGAAAAACGTCTGGTACGGCGTCCGGCGATTCTTCGCTTGGCTAGAGACAAAAGCCTACAAGATGCACATCCGAGTATTGCTGTCGAAGTATCGGGCTTATACGCCCTGCGGCAGCTGCTTGGGCGCACGACTCGCCCCGCAGTCTTTACTCTGGCGCATCGGTAATCACGCGCTGTCATGTGAAGCCTTGCAAGGTCATCCACCTTTCAAGCCCAAAGATGCAGCATGGGATGACGAGATTTTGCAGCAATTGCCGGGCCTCTGCGTGCACGACATCATGCTACTGCCGATTGAGCGTGCTCGACAATTCTTCGATCAGCTGACACTTCCCGGCACGCTCGATGAAGCCACCGAAATGCTACTGGGAGAGATCCGTGGGCGATTCCGCTATCTCTCTGAGGTAGGTCTCGGCTATCTGACGCTCGATCGGCAGTCGCGTACTCTCTCCGGTGGCGAAGTTCAGCGCATCAATTTGACCACGGCGCTCGGCACCTCCCTGGTGAACACGCTCTTCGTGCTCGATGAGCCATCTATTGGTTTGCATCCCCGTGACATGCAGCGAGTGATTGATGTCATGCAGCGCTTACGCAATGCCGGCAACTCGCTTCTCGTCGTCGAGCATGATCCCCAAATCATGCAGCAAGCCGATCGCCTACTCGATTTAGGCCCTGGAGCGGGCGAAAAAGGCGGGGAAATCGTGGCTTGGGGCACACCCAGCGACGTATTAGCCAATGTGAACTCCCTGACCGGAGCGTACCTGACCGGTCGCAAAAAGGTCGAATTACCGCGTAGCAACGCTCGACTCAAAACAAGCACGTCATTGGAATTGCTCGGTGCTAAGCAGCATAACTTACGCGAGCTAGACGTTAACTTTCCTTTGAATCGACTAGTTTGTGTAACCGGCGTCTCGGGCTCCGGAAAATCGACACTCATTCAAGATGTGCTCTACCCGGCCTTGCTGAAGCACTTTGGTAAACCCACCGAGGCGGCTGGCGCTTACCGTCAAGTCCGAGGCGCAGAGCATCTAAAAGATGTCGTTTTTGTCGATCAAACACCGATCGGCAGGACGGCTCGGTCGAATCCAGCTAGCTACGTCGGCGCTTTTGATGTTATCCGTGAGCGCTTCGCGCGACTTCCCGAATCTAAGGAGCGCGGCTACACGGCAGGGACGTTTAGTTTCAATTCTGGGAACGGCCGTTGCCCGACTTGCTCTGGCAGCGGCTTCGAGCATGTCGAAATGCAGTTCCTATCGGATGTTTACCTTCGCTGTGGCGACTGCGATGGCAGTCGCTACCGACAGGAAACACTGGAAATACAACACCCGGGCCCGAGCGGACGACAAGCGAGTATCGCCGACGTTCTCGAGATGACGGTGCCCGAGGCTATCGAATTCTTTTCTGATGTTCCGGAACTCGCTCGCCGACTCGCACCGTTAGTCGATGTCGGTCTTGATTATCTGCGCTTGGGACAGCCTGTACCAACGTTATCGGGAGGCGAAGCGCAACGACTGAAACTTGCCGGTCATCTCGCCGAGTCTGAGGACGGGTACGGTCGAAAACTATTCTTATTCGATGAGCCAACCACGGGGCTGCACTTCGAAGATATTGCCAAGTTATTGCGCTCTTTCCGCAAACTGCTCGATGCAGGGCATTCACTCATCGTCATCGAGCACAATCTGGATGTCATCCGTGCCGCTGATTGGCTAATCGATCTCGGGCCCGAGGGCGGCGATCGCGGGGGGAACGTTGTCGCAATAGGCACGCCTGAACAAGTCGCTGAAGTCCCCCACTCCCATACAGGGGCCGCACTCAAAGACTATCGGCTAGATGGCGTTCGAGAGCCGGCTCGCCCCATCAAAACGCCACAGATCCGCGATAGCAGCAACGCTATCGTAGTGCGTAACGCGCGAGAACATAATCTCCGTCACGTCGACGTCGATATCCCACGTAATGCCTTTACGGTGATCACCGGCGTGTCGGGGTCAGGAAAGTCGACGCTTGCCTTCGACATCATTTTCAATGAAGGGCAACGCCGTTACCTAGAATCTCTGAACGCTTACGCGCGGCAGTTCGTCCAGCCCGCTTCAAGACCCGAGGTCGACTCCATTAGAGGCATACCGCCAACGGTTGCCATTGAACAGCGTACAAGTCGTGGCGGACGGAAGAGCACAGTCGCGACGTTAACCGAGATCTATCATTTTCTGCGACTGCTATACGTAAAGCTGGGCACTCAGTATTGCCCTGACTGCGAGGTGCCGATCGAGCCTCAATCTATCGACGCCATCACCGCTCGTATCATCTCCGACTTCAAAGGCCAGACGATCGACCTGCTTGCTCCGCTCGTTGTGGCAAGAAAGGGACTCTATACCGATTTGGCCAAATGGGCAGGTAGCAAGGGCTACAAGGAGCTGCGGGTTGATGGCCAACGCATTGCCGTCAAACCATGGCCGCGACTTGATCGCTTCAAGGAACACGACATCGAGTTACCGGTGGCGCGGCTAGGAATTTCAGTCCGCGGTGAACAGGATCTACGGGCAAAGCTGGCCGAGGCACTCACGCACGGCAAGGGTATCGTCCAAGTATTGCCTGCGGGTCAACGCGCGCCGATCGTTTTCTCCACCAAACGCGCGTGCCCATCTTGCGGAACTAGTTTTTCCGAGCTTGATCCACGACTTTTCTCGTTCAATTCAAAGCAAGGTTGGTGTTCTGCTTGCTTCGGCACAGGCGCGACGATCGATGACTTTGATGAAGAGCAAACAGGTGAAGAGTCGTCTTGGCGAGAGACTAAAACTTTGGATTCACCGATTTGCGGTGAATGCGATGGCGCGAGACTCAATCCTGTGGCCCGATCGGTTCGCTTTCGGAATCAATCGATCAGCGAGTTCACGTGTCAGCCCGTCGATCAAGTCAGCAGCTCTCTTAAGGGCTTGAAGCTCAATAAAAGAGAGCAGTCCATCGCACGTGACTTACTTGCCGAAATCCAAGGTCGATTGAAATTTTTGCAGCGAGTCGGGCTTGGTTACTTGAGTCTTGATCGGGCTGCACCGAGCTTATCGGGAGGCGAAGCTCAGCGCATTCGCCTTGCCGCGCAGCTTGGCTCCAATCTGCGTGGAGTTTGCTATGTTTTAGATGAGCCGACGATCGGCTTACACCCCAGAGATAACCGAATTCTACTCGATGCCCTTGGCGATCTAGCAACGCATCAAAACACGCTCGTCGTCGTCGAGCATGATGAAGATACGATTCGCCGCGCGGATCATGTGATTGATCTTGGACCAGGTGCTGGCGTACGAGGCGGAACTGTTGTCGGCGCGGGACGGATGGCAGATCTTTTGAAAAATCCAAACTCGGTAACGGGTTTATATCTGCGCGAACCTCTCCGTCATCCAAAGTCACCGCAGCGGCCAGTGGGCAAGAACGATTCTGCCCTCATGATCATGAACGCCGACCTGCACAATCTGGCAGAGCACGAAGTTCGAATTCCTCTCGAAAGGCTCGTTGTCGTCACCGGCGTCTCCGGCTCGGGTAAATCAACCTTAGCCCGAAACGTACTCTTCGATAGTGCTCGCTCATTGGTTGATGGTGGGTCACCGGTCGGTTGCAGTCGCATCGACCATATCGATCAAATAGATCGAGTGCTGGAAGTCGATCAAACACCCATCGGAAAGACACCGCGCTCATGCCCTGCCACTTATGTTGGGATTTGGGACGACATTCGGCGTATTTACGCCGGAACGTCCGAGGCGAGCCTTCGTGGTTTCTCGGCAGGTCGATTCTCCTTTAATACCGCGGGTGGCCGCTGCGAGAGCTGCGAGGGTCAGGGAGTTCGGACGATCGAGATGAGTTTTTTACCAGACGTTAAAGTCAGTTGTGATACCTGCCGCGGAAAGCGCTTCGATTCGGAAACACTGTCAGTGCTGTGGCGCGGCAAGAGCATTGGCGATGTTCTCGATATGAGCATCGAGGAAGCACTCGAGTTCTTTTCATCCCATGCGACTATCAAACACGTACTGCGATTGCTGTGTGACGTAGGCCTGGGTTACCTGACTTTGGGACAACACAGTCCAACGCTATCAGGCGGCGAAGCCCAGAGAATAAAGCTTGTCACCGAGCTTGCGAAAGTACGAACCGATCTGCGCAAGCCTCTGCGGAGCACGACGAAACACACTCTTTATGTGCTCGACGAGCCAACGGTCGGCCTGCATATGGCCGATGTGGAAAAACTTATTCGTGTGCTGCACCGACTCGTCGCGGCTGGCAACACGGTCGTCCTGGTTGAGCACAATCTCGATGTCATTGCAGAGGCAGACTGGGTCATCGACATGGGTCCCGAAGCTGGAGCCAAAGGCGGTCGAGTCGTGGCCGCGGGAGCGCCACAAGCGCTTGCGAAACGACCAGGGCGCTCTCACACTGGCGCAGCCCTCAAGGATTTCCTACAAGATCGTTGGCAGGTTTCTTAAGATGGCGCATGACATTCAGTGTTGGAAGTGTGGCGCTGCGTTGGCGAGCTTGAGTCTGCCACTACGTCGGCTAGATGTTTGCCCTGCCTGTCGGGTCGAATTGCATGTGTGTAAGCTCTGTGTGGATTACGACACGTCCCGCGCTAAGCACTGCCGCGAGCCAACGGCCGAAGAAGTACGCGATAAAGAACATGCCAACTTCTGCGACCACTTCAAACCGAAGTCAAAGGCTTGGACCAAGCCGGATACTGCTGCTATTGAGGCAGCTAAATCCGAGCTCAATAAACTCTTCGGCGGTTGACCAGTGATGGATTGGTTAAAAAAACGTCTCGTCGACCCGTTGCTGGCTTTGTTGCGACAAGGCTTGTCACCGCAGAGTCTCGCACTTTGTGTGGCGCTCGGAATCGGAGTAGGACTTTTTCCGGTTCTGGGGGTATCAACCCCCGCACTGACAGTGCTCGCACTGACGCTAAGGCTAAACCTAGCGGCGATACAACTTGTGAGTTACGCCATTTCGCCCTTGCAACTGGCTCTAATCATTCCGTTTATGAGACTGGGTGAACATGTTCTCGGCTCTACGCCGCAACCGATGACGATCTCCGCCGCGATGGAACTGTTGACCCAGGGAGTGCTCTACGCGATCGTGACACTATGGGATGCGATCATCCATGCAACTCTCGGTTGGCTACTGATCGCGCCTGTTTGCATTTTTGTGACGTACAAAATCCTGGTTCCGGTATTTAGTCGTCTATCGACAAGTATGACTTCTGGAAAAGCATGAAAAGCGCGGAAAAATCGCTATCAATGAGTCTGCTCGAGCGCGGCTGGGTGCCAGACTGGCTGATTCGTCGGCAGATCAGACAACTGCTATCACAGCGAATCGCAGAAGAGGACAAAGGCGATCCCGAGGCACAACAGCATCACCTCATGAATATGGTGAGAAAGCTGCGAGAAAGCCCCATCGCAATCCATACCGCTGAGGCTAATGCCCAGCATTATGAAGTGCCGACCGACTTTTACCTCAAGACCCTAGGAAAGCATCTCAAATACTCGAGTTGCTACTTTGACGATTTCGACATTAGTCGCGCAGCCCAGAATCTCGATACAGCCGAAGCTCGCATGCTTACCCTCACCTGCGAGCGAGCCTCCCTTAAAGATGGTGATCGAATTTTGGAGCTCGGCTGCGGCTGGGGCTCGCTGTCCCTGTGGATGGCGGCTCGCTACCCCAATTCGCGTATTACGGTCATCTCGAACTCAAAAACACAGAAGGCCTATATCGACCAGCAAGCTGCTGCGCGCGGCCTTCACAATCTCGAAGTCATCACTTGTGATGCCAATGCGCTCGAATTCCCAGCGACAGAAAAGTTCGATCGCGTCGTCTCTGTCGAAATGTTCGAGCACATGCGGAACTACCAAACACTGCTCGCCAGAATCGCATCTTGGATGAATCCCGGGGCAACGCTGTTCGTTCACATCTTCACTCATCATCGTTACGCCTACACGTTCGAGATTCGAGATGAGTCGGATTGGATGGCGCGCTATTTTTTCACCGGCGGCATCATGCCAAGTGACGATCTGCTGCACTATTTCCAGCGCGATCTTCGCCTGATGGAACACTGGCAAGTTGACGGCCGTCACTACCAGTTGACCTCGGAGGCGTGGCTCGCGAACATGGACGCTAATCGAGATGCGCTGATGCCGGTGATGACGCAAGCCTACGGGCCGGATCAGGCAACGAAATGGTGGGTCTACTGGCGTGTGTTCTTCATGTCGTGTGCCGAGTTGTTCGGCTATCGAGGAGGCCGCGAATGGATCGTTTCACATTATCTCTTCGAGAAGCCCTGACGCGACGGCTCATGCGCGGTTTTGTCGCGACGCTCGTTTGTGTTCTGACTTTCGGGCAGCTGGCATTGGCGACGACGGCCGAGCGAGGCGAACTCTATCTTCGGTTCAAGAGTGCCTTCGAAGCTGGCGACTGGGCCAGCGCCGAAGAGCGGGCCACCGCACTGGTTAACTTGATCGAATCTAGCGAGAACGTGACGCCACGTGAGTTGGTGAACCCCTTAACCAATCTCGGTACCGTGGCATTCCGACGCGGTAACATCGATACCGCGATCGAACACTACCAGCGCGCTATCAAGCTCATCGATGGTGAAATGGCGGGGGCTGATAGTCTGCTCATCCGACCTTTGCACGGCCTCGGCGAGTCGCTGCTCGCCAAGGGCTTAAGTGGCGAAGCCGCAATTCCGCTTAAGCGGGCGGTCGATCTGTCTCGTAATGTGGACGGTCTTTTCAATCAAAACCAAATCGACATCGTGGACGCCTTGATCGAGGCCTATGTCGCGACGGGCCAACTCACTGATGCAGAGCGTGAGCATCAATATGCTTTCCGAATCGCCGAAACTGCTTTCGGTAAAAATGATTTGCGACTGCTCGAACCACTTGATCGTTATGCACGTTGGTTTGAATCGATTGGTCGCTATTCAACCGCTAGAGGGCTACATGCGCGTGCATTGCAGATGGCGGAGCGACAATCGGCCGACAAGCCTATTGTCGGCGTAGCCGCACTGCGTGGTCTCGCACGCACGTGGTTGCTCGAAGGAATCTACGGACCCGAGGTTGAACCTGAAACCGCGATTCGAGAGGCCAATGAGGCAAGTGGACCTTTTCTCTCTTCCGCTGGCGCGGGTCGCCTCAATGCCGATGGCGAGCGCGCTCTGAAATTCGCACTCAATATCATCTCCGAAACCAAGCCAAGAGATAGCCAGCTATTTGCTGAGACTCTAGTCCAGTTTGGCGATTGGTATTTAATCGCCGGCAGCACTCAACGAGCGCACGCTAATTATCTGGAGGCGGAAAAAGTATTAGCTGAAATCCGTGACAGCGCTGGAACGGTGCGCCTGCTCGACAACCCGAGATTATTGGTATATCGAGCCCCAGCCGCATCTATTACGCGACTCAAACCTGAAGATCCAACTCAATACAGCTTGCACGATATCGAGTTTGCTCTGGATGTTGGCCCGGATGGGAAAGTAGTTGATGCCAAAGTAATCAGTTCTACTGCGCCGGAAGCGACGACACGCGCTGCACTGCTTGCAGCTAGAAAAGCTCGTTACGGTCCACGCGTAGCGGGCAACGAAGTCGTGGCTGCCAGTGGCATCACACTGCGCGAAAAAGTATGGGTCAGGGCTGCGCAGTCAAAGAATTAGCGATGCGGCGCGATACCCGTATTGGCAAAGCCTCAATCACGACTGCTGCGCTCGCGGCAGCCTCCGGTAATGCTTGCAGACTGCGACCCGCTGAAAGCTCTTTGACGAGCGGCAAGTTTCCTACCTGAGTCAAGAACTTCGCAGCGGCGTCTCTCTTGGCTGCCAAAGTCGCTTCCTCGATCGACTCGGATGAGCCAAATCCATCCGCCATGGCAGTGCCATATCCAGTCAAGGTCAGCGAGTCGTAGCGCTCGCCATTTGGGGTCCGCACGTCGATTCGGTAGCGAACACTGACAGCCACATACTCGCCGCCCGTCTCCTGCGCCGTCGCGAAGGAGTACTGCTCTATCTTTGGCTCGAAGAGGGCTTGTAGCCCCGTGCCGGTGCGCGCCGAATCAAGATCCGCAAATTCCTGAACGTCACCGAAAACGGACGAAAACATCGTCCGAGCGAGACGTGTTTGACCGGTCCCCAGAGCGACCTCCCAAGTCACGCCGTTACGGGTTTCGGAGTGCACGAATGACTTTTGCTCGGCCGTCAGCAGCAACCCCACTTTAGCGGGGATCGGCTCGACGAGCGCCTTTGGTAATACCGGATCTGGCGTGATAACTACGCCACCACAACCGGCGAGCAATAGCATCGAGCACGCGATAAACCGCTGACTCAGCTGCCTCCGACGCATGTCGTGACACCTCCGATGACCATGGTCATACCACAGGTTTTGACGTTAGTGAGCCCAACGAAGGTTCCGTCGTTCCGCTCACACATAGCCCGCATTAACGCCGAGAACCGAATATTTGTAAACGGGGTCATACCCGGCGCTTCGGGGAATCCCACCGCGTGAATCCGCACGCGACGTCGGCCGGTCTCGTCGGGCCGATTGATTCGATCAACGGCATCAAGGGCGCCCTGTATCGTCTCCCCCGTAAACTCGTCGCCCAGCACATAGATGCTGATGCGCTTGTCTGCTGACCAATAGTTCTTGATAGCAAGCTCAATACCGTCAGCCGGATTAGAGTCACTGAAGGCACGCCAGTTTCTCATTCTCTGAACGATGTCGGCACGCAGATTACTCGAGTCCGTTAACCACCGCCCACGGGTTCCGGAAAACAATTCTCGTCCGTTGTCGTCCACGATTTGTAGACCCTTGAGTCGCGGATAGATGTCGAGAATCTCGCGCATTACCTCCATCGCAGTTTCCCAGTGTCCACCCTGCATGCTGCCTGAGGTATCGATAAGAAAAATGACGTAATCACTATCGACGGGAATTCCACCCACTGCCTGTGTGTTGACCTTGCGCCGCGCCTGTGACATCTGGATCAAACGCTGATTCTCAGCCTGTAAATCTTGGAAAGCAGAGAGCAGTTCATTCTCAACGATGTTACTCACGGCTGCTTCCTGTCGAGATGTGTCGTATTGCCCTCGAAGACTCGACATCTCCCCTGCTGCGCGCGCGAGATTCAGGCGTTCCTTTTGCAGCAGGTCAACACGACCACGCAACTCGCGCTCGAGCCGTTCGGAGTCACCTCGAATTAAAAATAGCTCTTCTTGAAGCTTCTTCAATTGCTGCGTTAAATCGTTTCTCGATTTTTCGATGACGAGCGGCTGCCCGAACTCGGACAACACCAAGAGCAAAATAATGGCGCCGAAACCACAGCAAATAACATCCAGAAAGGACATGCTGAAAATTTCGGTGTCGCGTTGCTTGCGCTTCATCGAAAGTCCTTAAGGCCAATCTGGTGATGGCATCACAAACGCGCCTTTCGTCTGGCGTGCGAGCCCCCAGAATCGATGCGGCGCCGGCACATCGCCCTTCATTGGCAACAGGATCACATCGATAGGCACATTGCGATTAACGCCCCGAATAGCCTCGTCGAATAGCTTCGCGCGAGCAGCGGCATCGACGTACCGGCGCAATGCCGGCGGCGTTGCCCCTTGCGTCGGCAGACCGTCGGTCACCAAGACGATTTGATCAGGCGGAATTCGCATGGCGCGAGTCGCCTGTAATGCGTTGATCAAACTCGTTCCACCCACTGGTGCTAACGAGCCCAGAGAAGACAACATCTGCTCTCGTAACGCGTCGTCATTTCCCGAAAGCCACTCACCTTCAGTGCCGCTCAAAAGGGGCTCAATGCCCGTATTGAATACATAAAACTGGAACTGCGACGACGAAGGGATCTCAGAGATTAACCACGCTCCGATATCACCGGCTCGGCGCCACTTGGGGGCCGCAGTCTGTGTTGCAGCAGCAGAGTTTCTCAAGCGGAGAATATTGACTAAGTCATCATCGAGCATGCTTGAAGAGCGATCGAACAACACCAATATACGCTTGCCCTTCAACGTGAGCCCCGTGATATACCGCCGGCTTGCCAAGGACTTTCCGGCGCCAGCTCGCTCAGCGCGCGGGGTTTCGACTTTCGCACTCGCTTCTAGACGCCGAGCGCTCTCCTCCAGAGCTTTGACATCTGCCTTGAGCCTCTCGATCCGCTCACGCTTGGCGACCGTAGTCGAATCGTAGATAAAGCTCTCTTCACGCTTGCGTTGAAGCTCTTCGATGAGCTGGGTCGCACGAGATGTGGCTGAAACAGTCTCACTCTCGGTTCGCTGCAAAGTGTTTTTTAACTCGACTAGATTGCGCGCACCGCGGATGACCTCATCTTCCAAGCGAGACACTTCGGCGGCGAGATCCTCGGCTTTACGCGTCCGTTCGATACCGCTCTGGGCACTAATGATGGTGTAGAAAAGGATAACAGCGCCAAAGCCACAGCAAATGACGTCGAGAAAGGACAGGCTGAAAACTTCAACGCGCCGGCGCGCCATCGTCCTTCTCTATCGCAAGCAATGTTAATTCGACGCCAGGATCACCAATGCGAATCCGATCACCTGCAAAAACTTCCGCGCGCCCAGCCACCCGTTCGTCGTTGAGCCACGTGCCGTGACTGCTGTGATCGATCAACACCGAAGCAAGCGCATCGTTACGTAACGAACAATGCCAACGAGAGACGCCGGCGAGCCCCTCCGGGAGCACAAGCCCACCAGACTCGACCGCCCGTCCGATCTCGAGGGTCATGCCCGCGTGTAACGGTTTGACCTCTGCATTCCAGATGAGATGCGTTGGGCGCAGCCGCGAGGAATTCGTTTTGGCGAACTCGATAATCCGCGGGTCGATTAACGGTGAAGCTTGGGGATATCCACGTAGCAACAGCACCTCGTCACCACCATTGTCACGAGGAGACTGTATCGAGGCTGCGATCGCGAGTTGCTCTGCGTCAAACGCAAGAATACGACACCCTCGGATCTCTGCCAGCATTTCGGTCAAGCCTGGCAAGCGCAGATCTTTTTCCATGACGAGCAAATCAACTCGCGGCGCAGCCGGTCGTAGCTCGTGCAGCATGCTAGATAAGTCTCGATAAATGGTCGCCGCACTTGCAGCGAACTGATCGCGAGTGAGGGTTATGCTGCAATCGCCTCGAGGAGCAGGCAAGGTGACGACCACCGATCCCTGCTCTGCCGCACACTGCGCTGCATCCCATAGTAATGCCGCGAGACGCGCCTCAGAATCGCGATCGTGCAATGGATCGAATCGATGCGTAAGCACCATCGATTCGGCAATGAGGTCTGTCCATACTCGTTGCAATGCACGACGGCCTGCTCGATCGCGCTTTAATAGCGCCTGTCGACGTACCGCATCCTCGGTCGTTACGATGCGGGCGACCGCACTAGCCTCTGCCTCAATCTCCACGAATAAAGTCGTCCCGCCAAGACCAAATGCAGTCGCAGCAAATGCAGCGGCATCATGAAATGCTTGAACCGAAAGCTCTAATTGCAAAGATTTTTTGAGTATTTCGGCGACTGCAGAGACGTCAGCACTGATCGGAACGACGGCATGATAATTACTGCCGCTGCCCGCGAACGAATCGAGAGAGCCGTCGCATTTGTTTCCGTCGATTGCGACGACAGCGTTATCGGTGCCGAGGTAAGCGCCGATCATCGTCACATGCGAGCCTGCAAGTTACGGATTATTTTCTCATCTAGCCAAGTTTCGGTATCTAGAACGCGACGCTCCTGCACGCGCTGTAGTTGCTGCATCAGGAACATGAGCAAGATGGATAAAACCAGAGCGATGAGTGTTGAATTAAACGCAACACCAAGACCCTCGGTGACCCCCGAGATGTCTCCGGTCACAGCCTTGTGTGCTTGCGATAATGCGTCGCCGATACCGCGCACCGTGCCGATGAAGCCGATCGCGGGGATAGCCCAAGCGATGTACCGCAGTAGCGCAAGATCAGAGTCGAGTCGCTCTGCTTCGGATTGGCAAATACCATGGGCGACGGTCGAAGCATCCTGCACATTTCGAGTCGCACCGAATCGCGCCAGCGCGGCCATAAGGGCTCGCGGGACTAGTGTTTCCCGATCTTCCGCTGGTAAAGACTCTAACTGGCGGGTGTACTCGCGCGTGTCTTCCGGAAGAATTCGCGTGCCATCGGGCAAGCGCAGCACCTCGGCACGCAAAATTCGCAACTCGCGCTGCTGCACGACAGCTTTGTATCCGATGATGGCAAGCGCCCATAACATCAAGATGATCTCAGCTTCCTGCTCATAATCTTTGATGATGACGTAGAACGATCGCTCAGTGACATAATTGGGATCCACAGTCATCCTTTCCCGATCTGCACGCAAGGTCGCTTCGGCTACCGGGCGTATGTGCAAGACATAGGCTGCGTGCACAAATACCGTGACGATCAATAGCGCCACGACGGTGAAGAGAAATTCATTTGGCAGTTTCTTGTTCATATATCGACCGGCAGACTGATGTTGTTATCGGCGGAATCGCGATATTCGGGCGACTCCTCATCGGAGAGTTTCGGGGCTGGCGCACGTCTTTCTGTCGACTCAGCTTCGTTGGTCTCGGCAGTTTGAGCGAGCGCCCTCAACATCACGACAGACGCCAGCCAGCAAATCACCGCACTGATCGCCGTCAGCCAAATCAAACGCCAGGTTCGGCTCTGACTACTCTGCATACCGTGCGACCCTAAAGCCGATCGTCTGCGATGCGCCATCCGCGGCTTCGCGCCATGCCAGTCGCAGATCGCTATAGTTCGCGCTGCGCCAAGAGCTTCCTTTGATGACTCGTTTCGCAGAGTCAGCAGGACCTAACGGATCCTGGCCACCGCCGTTCGAATCGAAGGAGCTGTAAGCATCGTGCACCCATTCGGAAACATTGCCGGTCATATCGAACAACCCCAGCGCATTGGCAGCGAACTTCCCCGGTGGTGCTGCCACCGGATAATCATCCTGCCAGTTGTCGAGTACGCCTGCCATTTCGGCTACCGCCTCCATCCCCGCAAGATTTGCGATACCGCTGGGCGGGGGTAACTCGTTACCCCACTCGTAGCGACGGAAACTCGCGCCCTCCCCAGAGAAACGCGCAGCAAATTCCCATTCTGCCTCCGTCGGCAAACGAAAACCGGTCGTCACGGGCAAACGCAACGCCCACTTTCCATTTTTCTTTTCGTAAGCAGGCGGCAACCCCTCCTGTTCCGATAGCCAGTTGCAATACTCGACTGCATCGGCCCACGTCACCGAGGTCACCGGCAAAGCGTCAAGATCAAGCGTTCGTTTGCCGATGAAGCCCGAGGCATGCGCAGGCCGGAATCGACGGAACTCCGCGTTTGTCACCTCCCGCGTGCCGAGATAGAAGGCGCGTGTGAGCTCGACACGACGCGAAAACTCGTTCGCTCGTCGTCCTTGCTCGCGACGCTCGCTACCAAGAGTAGCTTTACCGGTGGGCATCAAACGCAATAGCGTTCCGGTTGAAGAGCGGAGGGCTGCTGGGGGCGGCTGCCAATCTGCGGTGCGTCCAACTGGAACGAGTCGATAGTCGAGACGACGAGCCTCGCCATTCGATAGGTCAACTCGCAGCGATTGAGACTGCATGCCGTCGGCACGCAACTCGAGGCGGTGTTCGCGAGCAGGCAGCTTTAGCGTTAGCGGTGTACGCCCGAGACTTTTCGGCCCGGCGAAAACCTCTGCAGGAGTCGGCTCGCCTTGTAACGATAACTCCACCCAGATCGCTTTGAAGGACGGCGACCAATCCACCTTGGCCGAAGGTTCGGCGAAAATCCGTCGGGTCACCGGCTCATATCCTTGCAACACGGCGAGCAACTCGTGCTCGACCCCAGGCGCCAGCTCTAGCTGTAGGGGCGTCTTCCCACGATAAACGCTACCCACGGTCACATCGGCACCCGAGGGTTTCGAGCGGATTCTGACAACGGCATCTGGCGCGCCAAACTCGATTGGCCCTAGACGCAGCGTCTCCCCGGCTTTGACCAACACTACGCTGCGCCAAGGCTTCACATTAGGGGCGGTAATCTCCAGACGGTGCACACCAGCTGGCAGATCGATCGTGGGCGGTAAAGAGACAGGTTCACTTTCATTAAGCCGCAAGGTGGCATCCGTACGATCCGCCTTGATTTCGATCGTTCCCCAGGATGAGCGAAGAGCAGCGCTCAACAATTGACGTTTCCCAAGCCCTTCGATCTCGATCGACTGAACGAAATCGAGATGCCGATCCGCTTTCAGCAGCAACGTTTTATTACCTGCTGGCAGCTGCAGCTCTCCGGGGACTCGCCCCACTTCGACACCATCGACATAGGCAATAGCGTTGACCCCACCCGTGTCTACCTCAAGAACACCGGGCAACGGCTCTAGTCGAAATTGCAACTTGAGCATCGAATCGCGTGCGATCTCAATCTCACGCTCGATGCTGCGATACCCCTCTGCACTCACTTCAATCGTACGCCTACCAGGCAAAGCAAATACGCTGCTGGCAGATAGCCAATCCGGACCTGCTATGTTTACCGACGCACCAACGGGCTCCACTTCAATTTCGATGCGCACGAATCGGAATAAGAGCGTGAGAAGCACGACCATGATCGCGCTGGCCGCCAACACGGGCCACCACGATCGGCTGCTACGAGAACCGTCGGAAACGATCTTTGCGAGCTCTCGCACCGAGCCGAGATCAGCGACGCGGATATTAACGTCACGCTGATCATCGTTATCGGAAAAATTCGACGCCGGGCGTAACGGAACAACCGTCTCATTGCCCTCGAGATGACGAATGGATAACGACAGAAATCTATCTTCATAGCCAAACACGATGCGCGTATCACCTGCGACCAGCACCGAGCCTGCATTTACAGTACGACTGCCGCCACTCTCGAACGGCTGTCCGTCTATTGAGGCTGCACTCGAAGTGATCGCCTCTAAATAAATCGATTCACCTTCAGAAAATAGACGCAAAGCTTCATCTTGAGAAAAGCCCGGCACGCGAATGTCGCATTGACTCGATGAGCCAATCAGCAGTGGCAAAGACAGCGAGCGATCGCCTCCTGGCTCATGCAGCACCACCTCAGTGATCACGAAATGATCTCCGTGCAGCGCACATCGACGATAACTTCTGGCCCGCTAGGCACGACATTGATTTCGCGGCGAACGTCACGAAAACCCTCGCGCGTTCCGACAATCACATATCGACCGGGCTTGAGCTCTAATTCTTTTCGCGTAAAAGCGCCGAAGATACCGATACGCTGCACAACGATTCGAGTCTGCCCATCCGATTGAAATATGGTTCTAACCGGCTTCTCATAGACCTGGATTGCGGCACTCAACTGGTCCGCCTGACTACGCAAAACCGGCGCATCATCCTTGATCCGAGCAGCTTCGGCCAACAGGCGCTGAGCCTCGCGACGCACCTCAGGAGCCGAAAGACGACTCGGCGAGCCAATCAAGGCTTCGAGCCGACGACCAAGCTCGGCGCGTGGAACCACTCTATTTCGCCCGACGCGTGCAAACTCCAGACTGCGATCTTTGGCCAGCAAGTCTTCGTATGCTTTCAGCGCATCGCTCCAATTTTCTGCTCGCTCTAGATCGAGAATACGATTTCGCTCTTCATCAAGATCTGATCGCTCATCCAGAGCGGCAATCTCTGTTTGCAGCGCCGCGATTTCGGCTCCATCTGCTCGTAGAGATCGAGCCCGCGCTAGCGCATTGCCCGCCACTTCGATTCTTCCAAATCGTAGTGCTGCCAGAGACTCACCAATTGCTGCTGCATATTGATCGGAGCTCAACGCGCGACGCGCGCGTGCCGCACCCTCTCGCGCAGCCGTATTTTCAGGGTCGGCACGCAGCACCTGTTCGTATAAAGTGAGCGCCCGTAAGTTGTCGTAAGCTAATTGTGCAGTTTCGGCTTCAACCAATGCAGGTAGCAGCGGTCCCAACGCGACGATGCGCTGTAATCCGCGCACCGCAGGCGGATGCTCTGGATTGATCAACAAGGCTCGCTCGAAATTTTGCCGCGCGACCTCTAGTCGACCATCGTTGATGGCTGCGTTTGCCGCTGACGTCAGTGTCGCGAGCGTTGTCATCCGCTCATCTGCGATACGAGTCAGCCGCTGTATCGCCAATCCCAGACGATCGAGAGCTAGCGATAGATCACGATCAGACGACGCTGCCAGCGCCAACTCTCCCATCGACTTTGCAGCACCAAACGACTCACCGCCCCACACGCCTGCCGCTTGCGACTCCAGCTCCTCGAGTGCCTTAGAGAATTCCGCATAGCGTTCATTGAATAATGTCTGTTGCTCTTGCTCCTGAGCACTGATCACGGGAGTAGTCGGCTCACTCGCCGCAGGACTGGTCCGACTGACCATCGCCGGATTCACACCCGGCGCAAAACGCGGCAAAAACCAGAATGTTGCTCCCAAAATCATCAAGCCCACGAACGAAGCAAACCAAGGTATCCAACGCCGCGAGCGATCGGGCGAGTTGGCCTTTTGGTTGGTCGATCGTGGTTCAACTCGAATGGCGGGTATTTCACTCCGTACGCTCAGCAACATTGCCAATTGCTCGCGCAACTCGCGTGCGCTTGCCGGGCGCAACGCGCAGTCGCTAGAGAGGCACTGTTGTAGCAATGCGTGAAGCACCGGCGGAACCGGATGAACCGGCTTTAGCGGTGGAACCTGCTCATTGGTCGGCCCGGGTTGATCGGGAAAATACGGTGGATAAGCAGATAACAACTCGTAACCGAGCGCTCCGACGCCATAAATATCATCGAGGGCCGTCGGCTCTAGACCACGCCGTTGCTGTGGGCTTGCACTGAATGGCGATCCGATTGAACTCGGCGGGGCCACTCCATCGACAGCAGCGATCTCAAAATCAGCCAATCGGACACGGCCTGTAAAATCAAGCAGTACATTGGAGGGCTTCAAGTCACGGTGCACTACGCCGCGCGAATGCAGATGATCGAGCGCATTGCAGACCTCGATCAGTATGGGAACGATCTGCGTGTAGTTCTTGCCTCGCAGAGCGCGTAAATCACCCGCGGCAAGCGTCATCGGCAAAATCAATACGACATCATCACGGATAGGCTCATCCAGCCCAACGACTCCGGGATGATCGAGGCGACGTGAAATTGAATACTCTCGCTGCAACCCCTCCCAGCGCGCAGTTTCCTCACCAGAATCTGCAAGGCGCGCGACAACCACAATCTTCAACGCCACTTGAGCGCTACGGCGTTCATCGAGCGAGCGCCAAACCTCGAAGCGTCCGCCCTGAGCGAGGGGCTCAATTAATACGAACCGATCGACGAGCTTTTGGCCCTTGGCGAGTGCAGTCACGTCGAAGCCTCGATCAAGGATTCGGTGCGGGCGAGTTTTCTTCCCGATAGATGGCGGCAAGCAATCGGCGCCACTCACGATACTGCTCTTCTGCGGTTCCCGTAAGCTTCAAAGTTCGCCCCTCGACTTCCACGGTCTGAGCGGCCGCTTCGCTACTGAAGCTAGAGGCTAGTTCCTTAACCTCCTGTGCAGCTACCTTGGCATCAGAAAACTTTTGAATACCTGACATCACGGCAGCGACACCACCAACCGCACCAGCCGTACGAACCGCGCTGTCAATGCGTCGGCAGTTATAGTCCGTCGAGGAGCAATTACTGCCCGCGAAGATACTGCCAAGCACAGCGGCAGCACCCAACGCCGTTCTAGTCATCGCCTGAGTACGAGCCTTGTCTTCGCGTTCGATCGCCTCTCGACTGGTACGCCGGAAGCTACCGTAGGGATCAAACAACTTGTCTGAGAACTCTTGTGAATAGCCATCGAGCGTGTCAATGACCGCAGCGTCACGATCGCGAATCTTCGAAATGCGCACCACTGCAGGATCATTATCGGCGGGTAATCGCGCCAAGCGATAGCGCCCATCAGCGGACCGCTGAAGATAGCCATCAAACGAACGCGGATCGAGATCTTGTGCAAAGCGTAATTGCGCGATCTGACGCAGATCGCGCTTATCACTTGCACTCAACAGATCGCGAGCGCCTACCAAATCGTTAGCGATTTGCGCGTACACATTCTGAAACGGATCTCGAGCACGCAAGGAAGCGTCCGTTTTATACGCCCCAAGATCTGCATCACCGGAGTACGTTTTATCTTTGATCCAAACTCGACCAGATGCATCGACAGCGTTGATCGAAAGCACCAAGCGAGAGCCGGTTGATTCGATGATCTTGCCGGTCACGATGACGTCCACGAATTGGACGGCCTCGGGCACGACTCTTACCGCACCCCACTGGCCGGAACTCTCGAGCGTGGTGCGCAATCGCATTGGAAGCAATCGAGATTCGGCGGTTCGAACGTCAGGGTAGATGCGTCGCTTATCGAGCGTCTCTTCATCGTCAGCGAGCCCCGCCGGAACGCCCGGGTCGAAGTGTCGCAAGGCAACATCGAGCAACTCAGCTTCCGGGATCTGAACCTTTGCCTGGACGGCATCGATCTTGGCTAGTGGTCGCGTTTCCTTGACCACACAACCGCTGAGCAGTGCCGCCACACCCAGCACTATCGTTACTGCAATAAGCCTCATGCGCTGCTGCTCCTTAGCTACGCTCATCACCCGAATCAACCACCTTTGGCATTGCGCTTGTAGTCTTGATATTCCTTCCAAAGCTTTTCTTTGAGCTCAGGATCTGTCTCTTGCTCCGCAGCTCGTCGCAGTCGTCTCGCGACGATGTCATCGTCATCACCCGCATCGACTCCACGATTAGGTGCGCCGCTGCCGGAACTGACAGTGCCGCGATCCTGGCGATCCCCAGACTGACGGGTCGCGCCATCCGAAGCCGTGCCACGCTCGGAACGAAGATCCCCCTCGCGCGAACCGGGCTCGGCAGCACCCCGCCCACCACCGTCACCACGGCTGCTGCCGCTGGAAGCCGTTCGAGCATCGCGCTCAGCGGCGGTTCGACGCTGCTCTTCATCGAGAGTCTTATCGAACTCGCCGAGCGAGTCATCCAAAGATTTGTCGAGAACGTCACGACGCTCGTCAGCCGTCGTGGCCTCACCTGCATCCCCCCCCGATGTAGGGGCTGAAGACCCCTCGCTAGGCGTCGGAGCAGGCATGGCAGGCGGCGACGGAATACCGCCGGTGGGCGGCGGCGTTGGCGAAGGCAAGCTAGGCGGCTGAACAACCGGAGGCGTTGCGCATCCAACGAGCGTTAGCGCCGCGATGGCGGCCCAATAGGCCGACTTCTGCCTCATGGATTGCCGCCCCCTTGAAAAAAGTTCTGCAGCTGTTCGGCCAGCCGATCGCAGGCCGCGCCCTGCACGCGCGCAATGAACGGCAAGGGAACGACGGCGCCCACAATGGCAGATGTTCCGGTCACGTTAGTCTCCACGCTTCCTGCCGACCTCGCCTGTTTCAAATCCCAGATAACGGCCTCGTAGTCCGACTCCTTTTCCCACCACCCGAAGCCGATGCAACCTGCGGCTCCTGGCGCTGCTCCACAGGCCAAACTGCCTCCCCCGTCCGTTCGACGGGTGCCGCCGGCCAACCACACGAGGTATCGCACACCGGAGGCGGTCACTCTTTCACCGACACCCGGGCGAGCTAAAAGTTGCGTGACAGCCTCGGGGCGAGTGGGTGCGGTACCGGGCTCGAACCAGGGGAAAAGCCCATCGACGAAGGCGTTATTGTCGCGCACGGCAATGGGGCGCTCGCCCTTGGCAAGCCCACGGCCGACGCAGTCCATAAACTCGTCCTCCGCCGCAACCCCCTCGATCTGCGGCTTGGCCAGAATCACGACCGCCTCGCCATCGACGATTTGCGTCGGCAACTCACGGCTCTCCTGAATGGTGGCGCTCATGCAGCCAACCAGAGTCAGGGGAAGCATACAAACGAGTGACAAGGAAGCTGAAGCTCGGTGGCGCATCATTTCCTCCAGTGGAGCGCAGAGTATGCCACGCCACTATGGCTCAGCTAGCGGCCTTCAACTCTCCGGCTGGGGAAAACGATCTAGTCGCCGCAGCTCCGGGAACACCCGCCAATACACCCCCACGATCAGCAGGCAGGCAACCCCACCCACGGCGACTGCGCTGACCGGGCCCCACCAACTAGCCGTCAACCCCGATTCGAACTCACCGAGCTCGTTGGAAGCGCCGATGAACATGGCACTAACGGCACTAACCCGCCCCCGGATCGCATCCGGCGTCTCGAGCTGCACCAAGAGATGACGGACGAACACACTGACCATATCGCCCGCGCCAAGACAGAAAAGCGCGGCGCAAGACAACCAAAATGACGTCGACAAACCAAACACGACAGTCGAGAGACCGAAGACGGCCACTCCGCCGAACATCCAGCGCCCAGCGTGTCTCGAAATCGGTCGTCGCGCGAGCCAGATTGCAGTCAATGCTGCTCCCACCCCGGGAGCGGTTCGCAATAACCCAAGGCCATCGGGGCCGACATGCAGGATATCTGCTGCAAACATAGGCAAAAGCGCCGTCGCCCCACCGAACAGCACCGCAAAAAGATCAAGCGATATCGCACCGAGTACCGGCCGCCGCTTCAGCACGAAACGAAAGCCCTCGGCCAGTTCATGCCACGCAAATTTTTTCTCTGAGGGCGGCGCGCGAACGGGTCGGATACCGAACATCAACCAAAGTACGATCACCAGAATCGACAGGGCGCTGACGTAGACCCACATCGCACCGTGATCCGCATGCATTGATTCGCCAAAGGCATATAAGAGTCCACCAAAGGCTGGACCGACGATGACAGCGGCCTCGAACAGCGTGGAGTTGAATGCGACTGCCGCAGGAAAAACATTCGCTGGGACTAAATTGACCGTCATCGCCTGCGAAGTCGGCATCCAAAGCGCGCGCCCGGCACCAAACAGCCCCATCGCAAGAAAAACCCAAAGAATCTCCCGACTTCCAGACCACGTAAATCCGATCAGCACCAAAACACAGCTGATTTCGATGATGTACGCGATCACGATCAGCAGGCGTCGATCCATCCGATCGGCTAACTGACCTGCCGGCAACACCAAGAGAAAAAATGGCAAGAACTGCGCGAGTCCGACGAGACCGAGATCAAGTGGATCGCGAGTGATGGAGTAAACCTGCCACCCGACGGCGACACCCAACATCTGCCAAGCGAGCGTGGCGAAAAACCGTCCGAATGCAAACCGTCGAAAATCTGCGTGCTGGAGAGCCGCGCGCACACCACTCGCCTGATCCATGGGGCAATGGTAGTTTGTTCACAGGATAAATCGGTGGGATTTGCACATGACGACCAGCATCACGCGGCACTTTGCTTCCATCACCAACGGGCGATGGGGCCCGCGACAGGTGCACTATCGTCGTGTTGGCTCAGGCCCGGTGGTGCTATGTCTGCACCAATCTCCTCTCTCCTCGCGCGACATGCTGGCCACGATGGAGCGCTGGAAAAATCACTTCACCTGTATCGCGCCTGACACGCCCGGATTCGGCTTGTCGGATCCGCTTGGAGTCGATCGCGCGGAAGCCAGCGACTTTGCAGAAGCCGTCATCGAATTCATGGATGCGCTCGGCATTGAACGCGCCGCCGTTTATGGTTTTCACACCGGTGCGATGATCAGCGGCGCATTAGCGGCCGCCCATCCGGATCGTATCGTGTGTGCCGCAGTCAACGGCTATGTGGTGATGACGGAGCCGGATCGGCAAGATTTCATCGAACATTATTTGCCCCCGTTGCAACCCAAGTGGGATGGCTCACATCTGACCTGGCTGTGGGCGCGAATGCGTGAGCAAACTATCTTTTTTCCGTGGTATCGAAAAACCAGCGCCGCCCGTCTGTCGTTCGACGTGCCGCCCGCAGAAGGACTACATAACGCGCTGCTTGATTTCATGCGTGCCGGCGATCATTACCGGGTCGGCTACCGGGCTGCCTTCACCATGCGATCGGATCTCGCACTGCGTCAGACGACAACACCAATACTCGTTACTGCAGCCGATACGGATGTGCTATCGGCCGATCTCGACAAAGTCAGTCATCCGGCCAGCTGCGTTACAGTCACAAAAGGCGGTACAGCGGAGCAAACGCTCGATCTTTGTCGCAACTACATCAAACGCCATAAGCCACCGAAGATTTCAAAGTCATGCTTGAACACCGGTTTACGCGGACGTCTTTGGCAAGACTATGTCGATGTCGAGGGCGGTCAACTGCGTGTTCGACGCAATGACGATGTCAACGGTCGAACTGTAGTCATTCTCCATGAGCCCGGCGGCTCTACCGAAAGCGCAGAGCGCTTAGCCGCCGGATTCATTGGTCAGCGCCCGATTCTCGCGATCAATCTGCCGGGCCACGGCGAATCGGACAACACCTTGCCTAGGGGAAAAGTCACCATCAGCAGCCTCGCAAAGGCGATTGATGAAGCACTGCACAGCCTCAAAATTGATGAAGTCGACCTCATCGGAGTGGGTGGCAGTGCCTTTATTGCGCTTGAGCTTGCCGCGCTCGCCAACAATCGCGTGAAGCAACTCGTCATGCTGAGCGCCGTTCTGACGAGTGATTCGCTGCGTGACGAACTAATCGAGCACTACACGCCAGAAATAAAGCCGCGCTGGTATGGCGGGCATCTGCTCGAAGCGTGGTATCTCGTGCGCGATCAAAGCCTCTTTTGGCCTTGGTTCCGACAAAAACGCAGCAATATCATTCATCGCGACACGGAACTCGATCCGGAACAAATTCAAGTTCGCTTGTTAGATCTGTTTCGCTCTAACGGATTATGGCGAGACGCTCATCAAGCAGCCTTTACCTATCCCTGGAAAAAGAAACTTGCCAAACCTCGGAATCGCGTTTTGCTTGCGTCACCAAGCGCTGACCCATTGCGGCCGGCCGCCGTCGAAGCGGCATCAGTGATGCCTCATCTTCTACTCGTAGACTTACCGCGCCAAGAGCAAGACTGGGCTCGCGTCTTACTGCAGAAATTATCATGAAGCGATTGTGTGTTTTCTGTGGTGCCAATGCGGGCACCAAGGACGTCTATCGATCTGCGGCGCACGAGCTCGGCCGGCTTCTCGCGCGATCAGGTATTGGACTTGTCTATGGTGGCGCTGGCATCGGCTTGATGGGCGCCGTTGCAGATGCAGCGCTCTCTGAGGGCGGCGAAGTCATTGGTATCATTCCGCGCAATCTCGTCAAACTCGAAGTTGCACACCGCGGAGCCGTCGATCTGCGCGTCGTCGAATCCATGCATGAGAGAAAGGCCATGATGGCGGATCTCTCCGACGGATTCATTGCACTACCCGGAGGTGTCGGCACGCTCGAAGAATTATTCGAAGTGTGGACGTGGGCTCACCTCGGCTTACATCGAAAACCCTGCGCCCTTCTCGACGTCGATGGATTCTATTCTGGCCTCGGTACTTTCCTCGACCATGTTCAGCAAGAGGGGTTCCTGCGCACGGGTGTGCGCGACATGCTGCTGATAGACGACGATGCAGATCGGCTGCTTCGCTCGATGCAGCAGTATCAGGGGCCTGAAATGCCAACCTGGATGAATCGATCGCAAACCTGATCAGGTCAGATCGGCCTGAGATCGCTTCTCCGCAATCCACTCTCGCCAGATCGCCATCAACACCGCGAGTATCACGGGGCCGATGAAAAGGCCCACCATACCGAAAGCAGCAAGGCCGCCGAGCACACCGAACAACACGAGCAAGAATGGAATACGCGTTGCGCCGCTAATCACGAGTGGCCGTACGATGTTGTCGATCCAGCTAACCGCCGTTGCGCCCCAAATGGCGAGGCCAATCGCCTCGACTGTGTTGCCAGTCAAGAACAGATAAATGCTTGCGCCGCTCCACATGAAGGGAACCACAAAAGGAATCAGTCCGGCCAAAAACGTCATGATGCCGAAAATGATCGGCGCCGGCACACCAGCAACGGCATAGCCGATGCCCGCCAGCGTTCCTTGCGCTAGAGCTGCCAGAACCAAACCATAAACGACCGCCTTGACCGTGCTGCCGATCGCGTCGAGATAGTGGGAAACACGAACCTTACCGAAGAATTGCTGCAACATGCGCTCGACTTGCGCTGCAACATGTTCACCGTCGCGATACATGAAGAACAGCGAAAACATCGCAAGGCCGAGCTTGATGATGTTACGCCCTACGCCACCGACGACCGCACTGACTTCGCCGGATGATTGCGAAAAGAAATTACGTATGCCGGCGTCGATACTCGAAGGATCGCGCTGAAACTGCTCAACAATCTCGACAAGACGCGGTCCGAGCAAAGGGATTTGTTTGACGGACTCCGGCAACTCGACTTTGGCCAGCAGCGGAGCGAGCTCTCGATAGATCGGTAGCGCTTCGGCCTGCACGAGAATGACCAACCAGACGATCGGCAAAATGATCGCGGCACTTAGCGTCAAAGTCATGATGAGAGCCGCTAACTCTCGATGACCACGACACAAAGAGACGACGCGCTCGTGCATCGGCCAGGTGACGTAAGCCAAGATCACCGCCCAAACCACCGGCACCAAGAAGGGCTGCAGCACTTGGAAGGCGAGCAACACCAGAACAACCAAGGAGAAGACCACGATCAAAGCACGTAGCCACTTCGCCTCAGCTAAATCCTCGAGCATCATGGGTACACCCGTACGGTATCGAGAGTCATTGCCGTCAAAGTCAGCAATGCACACACTACCAAAGAAAGATTTCGTCGAAGAGCGAGATAGTCAGCTGGCAAGGACTGCTGATATCGACGATGTTCGTATAACCAAAAAATGCCAAATCCCGCGACGAGTAGCGCCAAACCGCGATCGCCACCCATCACTACTGCGACTGCTGCAAGCACAGAGGGCAACGTGCTCCCCGCGACGACACCCGCAGTCCATGGCCATCTTCCGGCCAGTGCCAAGCCCCAATGTACGGCCGAGACATATCCGAGTATCGCAGCACCCCAACCCAATGCTAGGCGCTCGCTCGTTTGCCACCAAAACGGATCGTCCCCGAACATAGCGCCAAGCAAAGCTGCCATAAAAGGCAACAAGCCGAGATAGCCTGCTAAGCGGGCTCTCGGATGCAACCCCATGGGACGAGACGTTGCTGTGGCGGAGTCAGATTCGATCATGGCTGTTTTAAGTAGGAAACTATTGGGCCAGTAAGCGCTTCAAATCTTCCTCGATCGAATCGGCGAGCAAGCCTTTGTAATAATCGCTGCCAAACTGTTTGCGTGCCGCGGCAACAAACTCCAGCATCTCGGCGGGATCACGCCTTACGCTCGCACACGAGTCAAATCGCCCTTCGAGCACATATCGCGGAAAGCCAAGCTGCCCGGCGATTCGGCCATGTAAAGCGGATCGGTGGAGCAACTCTCCAGCGCGACAGACATCTTTCGGCTGAAAGTTATAGCCGTACAGCGTGATGTAACCGATCACGAATAAGGCTTGCGGATAATCGCCGTCGACCGCCATTTTGCGATAGGGCAGTGCCTCCGCACCACGACCGGCGTAACCAAGCACGCGACCAAACATGTAGTTCAACCTCGGATTCTTGGGATCGCGAGTGACCGCCTCGAGGCAGGCTGGAATGGCCTTCGCCAAATCGACCTTTCCTTCAGAGATTCCCGGAGCAAGTTTGAACGGATCGTCGGGATGAGATGCCAGACGATCGCATTCGGTGACTTCCTGCGAATAGCGCGATGGGTCGAACGTGACAAACTCAGCAGCCGAGGCCAAGGTCGTAACACTTGCTGCCAGAACCGCCGCAAAAAAAACGCTCTTCATAATCATCCACTCCTCGATGCCCACCAGCGAAAAATAACCTCGGCGACTCTGGCGGGGTCTTCGTGATGCATCATGTGCCCGAGCCCCTGCAGATCTTCGACGACCAAGTGCCTGAAACAACGATGCATGCGCTCAACGTCACCTTCGTGATCCAGCCGACGCCGATATTCAGACTCCGTCGCAAGCACCAACAGAGTATTCGCCTCGACGCGATGCCAACAAGCCTCAGACTCTTCACGACGATGCAGAACGGGGTTGACGTAGCGGTGGAAAGGATCGAAGTGCATGCGTGGCAGCCCGTTTTCACGACGCTGCATCCAAGCCCGAGCAATGAACCCCGCATTCTCATCAGAAAGTCGCGCGTTACGCTGCCGAAGATGCGTCGCCAGTACCTCGATCGAATCGTAACGAGAAGGCTGTGGCTCGGCGCGCAACTGCTCCAGCCATTTAGCGTAACGTTCGGGGGCATGCTCCGCTGGCGTCCTTGGCAAACCAAACCCTTCTAGGGAGATCAAACGCGCAACACGATCCGGCCGAATACCGGCATACAAGTTGGCGATGTTACCCCCCATGCTGTGCCCAATCAGACTTGCAGCCATATTAGGCACCAGCAACTCGAGCAGGGCGTCGAGATCCGCAAGATAGTCTGGAAACCAATAAGGTGAATTCTGCCAATCGCTACCGCCAAAACCACGCCAGTCTAAGCCGATGAAATGCCACTCTCGTGGTAATGCATCGACCAGCATCTGAAACGTGTCGGCACAATCTTGGAATCCATGCAGCAAAAAAATGGGAGGCTGGTCTTCCGGCCCCCAATGCAAGGTTCTGTGGCGATGCCCACGCAAGGAGACAAATCGCTCCGACGGCTGGATACGAGGAACGTATGACTTCATGAAATTCAGCCGCCGAGGAACAAACGATACGCAGGATTATCGGTTTCGTCAGTCCAAGGATATTGCAACGCAGCAAGATGCTCGAAAAACTCGGCGCGGCTACTGGGCGCGACTTGAATACCTGCGAGAACTCGACCCGCATCAGAGCCATGATTGCGGTAATGAAATAGCGAAATATTCCATCGCGATCCGATCGCCTCGAGAAAACGCGATAGAGCTCCTGGTCGCTCGGGAAATTCGAAGCGCAATAGCATTTCGTCAGTCAAATCGGTTGGTCGTCCACCAACCATATATCGTATGTGCAGCTTCGCGAGTTCGTTGTCGGTCATGTCCGTAACGCGATAACCGGCTGCCTGCAGCCGATCCATCATCAGCGCGCGCTCACCATCACCATCAGCGGTAGCGAATCCAAGAAATATGCGCGCCTTTTCCTGCTGATCGTACCGGTAGTTAAATTCAGTCACGCTGCGAGAACCGAGCGTTCGGCATAACGTCAAGAAGCTACCAGGCTGCTCAGGAATCTCGACGGCCAACAAAGCCTCGCGGTGAGCGCCTATTTCGGCTCGTTCGGCAACATGTCGCAAACGATCGAAATTCATATTGGCGCCGCAATTGATGGCAATCAATCGCTTTTCTGTGCATTTCTCCCGAGCTACATATTTTTTGATAGCTGCAACTGCGAGTGCCCCCGCCGGCTCAACGATGGAACGAGTGTCCTCAAAAATATCTTGTATCCCTGCGCAGATCTCATCGGTATCGACGAGAATCATTTCGTCGACGAGATCACGAGCGAGCCTGAACGTTTCTTCGCCCACTCTTCTTACGGCAACGCCATCGGCGAAAATCCCAACACGCGATAACGAAACGCGGGATTTAGCAACCAGCGAATCGTGCATGGCAGTCGAGTCGGCTGCATTGACTCCGATGATCCGAATATGCGGATAGAGATGCTTGAGATAGACAGCGATGCCTGCAAGCAAGCCACCGCCGCCAACTGGAATGAAAACAGCATCGACCTCACCCCCTGTCTGACGGGCGATCTCCATACCAATGGTGCCTTGCCCGGCGATCACATCCGGATCGTCAAAGGGATGTACGAAAACCATGTTTCGATCACGCGCGAGACCAAGCGCGTGTTCATACGCGGAGTCGTAATCGTCTCCGTGCAGGACAACCTCACCACCCAAGTCGCGAACGGCTTTCACCTTGATTTGGGGGGTGGTGACTGGCATCACGATCACCGACGAAATGCCGCGACGACTAGCGGCTAGCGAAACACCTTGCGCATGATTACCAGCAGAGGCGCAGATCACGCCGCGCGAAGCTGCATGCGCCGAAAGACTTGCAATCTTGTTGTAAGCACCACGCAGCTTGAATGAAAAAACCGGTTGTAGGTCTTCCCGCTTCAGTTGAATCTGGTTGTCGAGGCGACGTGACAAACGCGCCGCGGTTTCGAGCGGCGACTCGATCGCCACGTCATAAACCTTGGCGCGCAAGATACGTTCTATGTAGTCACGGTGATCAGACACGCCAAAAGACATCGCGGGTTATCCGTTGCCCGGCGTGGCGTTGACCGTATCCCGCAGCAGCAAACCATATAACCGCTGCACGAACGCATCACGCTCACTGCGCACTCTCTCGCGCTCTTCTGGGCTCGCCTCGTATCGTTCGATCGCCTCTCGAGTCACGATGCCGTTTTCGCCAAGCAGCTGCTCGATGACGCGCATGCGCTCGCGTTGCACCCATAATTCAGCGCCGAGCTCCATGGTCACAGCGATCAGGTTGTCGATCACGGAGTGGTCGAAAAAAGCCGGATTTGGCGCGCGGACGGGCTTGGAATCGCTCATGCTTCAAGCATACTAGATGGCGATTCTGTGATCACTTCGATGCGAAACGTCTGGATTCTGACCTTGGCCCAGGGTTTCGCTGCCTGCGGCACCATCATTCTCGTTACTTTCGGCGGCATCGTCGGCACGCGCCTTGCGCCCGAGCCCTACCTCGCCACCCTGCCATTGTCACTGTCGGTGCTAGGCATCGCGACCAGCTCGTTGCCAGCCGCACTACTGATGCAGCGGATCGGTCGAAAACCCGCTTTCATGGGCAGCGCACTCGTCGCAGCGACGGCGGCGCTCGTCATCGCCTGGAGCATCGCCGCAGCCAACTTCATCACGCTCTGTGCCGCCGCATTTTTCATCGGCGGCAACATGGCGTTCGTGCAGCAATACCGCTTCGCGGCAATGGAGTTCGTTCCACCCGAACTCGCTGGGCGCGCCGTCTCCACGGTCATGATCGGCACCCTTGCCGCAGCGATTGTCGGGCCGGCGCTCGGGCAGCTCGCAAGTGACCTAGGGGGCTGGCCGCAATTCACTGGTTCGTTCGTGGTTCTATCGGGTCTTTGTCTTTGTGCCACGCTGGTATTGATGAAGTTGCCTCTTGGCGTTGCCGCTGCACGCCAGGAGTCGGTCCGCGACGCCTCCATTTCACGACTCCTCAAGCGGTCGGACTACCGATTGGCGGTTCTTGCCGGTCTAGCGTCGTACGCCGTCATGAGTTTCATCATGACGGCAACCCCGCTCAGCATGCACGTGCATGATGGATTCACGACGGCACAAACCACTTTCGTGATCACAGCTCACCTGCTCGGGATGTATTTGCCTTCGCTCGTGAGCCCCTGGTTGATCGGCATTCTGGGCGTTCGACGAATGATGGTGATTGGAATTTTCATCAATATCGTCTGTATCGGTATCGCCGCCTACGTCGGACAGGAATTCATTCATTACTTCACTGCGCTAACGCTGCTAGGCGTCGGCTGGAACCTGATGTTCGTCTCGGCAACGGCTATGTTGGCAACCACTTACGAGCCTGCCGATCGATTTCGCGCCCAAGGGTTCAACGATCTTGCTGTGTTTGGCTCACAAGCCGTAGCCTCGCTACTCGCCGGTACTGCGATTGAGGCGCTAGGGTGGAAAGCCCTAAATCTAGTTGCGTTGCCACTGCTGATTTTTGTCCTTGTCGCTTTGCATCGACCCCAGAAACCCTCGACGGAGACACCATGAAACTCTACGGATCGATCATTTCCCCTTATGTTGCCCGTGTCGTTTACGCCGCACGGTTGAAGGGTCTGGATCTTGAAGCGCAAATGCCAGCTAACGGCATCAAGTCACCGGATTACCTCCAGATCAATCCGCTTGGGAAAATGCCGGCCCTAGACCTCGGTAGCCAAGCTATCGCCGAATCGATGGTGATTATGGATTACCTCGAAGACGCCTATCCGCAGAAGCCTTTGCTTCCGGCTGACCCGGCGGAACGAGCGAGAGCACGTTTACTTGGGCGAATCGTCGATCTCTATGTCATGCCGCAAGGCAATGCATTCTTTGGCAGTCTCGATCCTCAGAAGCGTAACGCCGATGCAGTGCAAGCGGCAGTTGCGGCTTATCGAAAGAGTCTGGCACAGCTCGAACACTTTATGGCGCCCTCGGCTTACGCTGACTGCGCTCTGCTGCCCTGCTTGCAAATGATGGTCATCGTGACCGGTCTGTGCGGCGTCGAAGAAAATTTCGACGACTATCCCAAAATCGCGCAGTGGTGGGCATCAATGCAGGCGAATCCGACAACGAAAGCCTGGATCAATGAATACGATGCCGGTTTCCGCGGCTTTTTGAAGAGCCGTCACTAAATGTTCGGCTGGCGTGTAGCGGCCTTCGGCGGGCCGGAAGTGATGCAGTGGGTCGAAATGCCTGAGCTAATCCCTGGCCCGGGACAGTTACGTGTTGCTGTCAAAGCCTCGGGAATTAATTTTGCCGAGACCCGCATGCGTGCGGGTTCGTATATCGGCCAAGCATTACCTTTCGTCATGGGTATGGAGTCGGCGGGTATCGTCGAAGCCGTGGGCCCGGGCGTCACCTCGATTGCCGTGGGCGATCGCGTATTCGGGCGAGCTCGCGGCTCGCATGCAACTCACGTCCTTTTTGATGAGGTGCATACCCTGCGTCTTCCCGAGTCTTTGAGCTTCGTTGAGGGAGCGGCAATCCCGGTGGGTTGGCTGACAGCTTGGCATGCGCTCGTCACAGTCGCACGCTCGCGCGCTGGCGAGAGGGTCTTGATCGAGGCTATCGCTAGCAGTGTCGGTAGTGCAGCGCTGCAGATTGCCAAGTGGCAAGGCTGCTGGGTTGCCGGCACTGCAAGCCGCGATGATAAGTGTGCACGCGGTATCGCAGCAGGTGCCGATGCCGCCTACAACTACAAGACCGGCAACCTACCGGAGCTTGTCCAGCGTGATACGAATGGACACGGCATCGATATCGGACTGATGACGATCGGTGAAGAAACTGCCGCTGCTTTATTTGATTCGATGGCGGCCGAAGGCCGTATCATCATGTATGGCAGCACTGGTGGAAGGCAGGTCTGCTTCAACCTCAATATCGGTATGCGAAATCTACAATTACTGGCGATGAGCATCTCATCTAGTGCACGGTTCATTCCTGAATCGATGCGCAGCTTCCGTGAGCTTGCGTTACCGCTCTTTGCCAGTGGCAAGTTCAAAGCTGTCGTCGACAAAACATTGCCGATGAGCGCTCTAGTTGAGGCACACGGCATGGTCGACGCGCGCACTCACTTTGGCAAAGTCGTACTGGTTAATCCCTAGAAGACGACGACAACCTTTCCGTCGCGCTCAGATCCGGTCATCGCCGCGCGATCACACGCGGCGATGATCTCTTCCAGTCGATAGCGTCCGGCAATACGAGCCGTCAGAGCGCCCGTTGCGAGCTTTTCAGCCAGGTCTGCATAAAGGGCGCGCACATCCTGCGCATTTCTTTTGGATAGTTGCCTGACGAAACTCAAGGCATGGAACTCGATTCCCAAGCGGAACATGCGATAGAAATCGATCTCACAATGTTGCGAGCTCATGGCGCCGTAACAAATTAACTTTGCTTCTGTGGCGAGACACTCTGCGATGCGTCGTGTGGCAGAGCCAGCCACCGCATCGATACCCAGTCGTATCGAGGCTCCCGATGTCGCAATCGAAACTCGTTCGGCGAGATCTGGTCCATCAAGCAGCACGATGTCAGCACCCAAGCTGACCAACTCGTCGATCATCTCGGCGCGTCGTACGATATTGACAGTTTTGATGCCGCGCTGATGCGCTAGCTGCAGCAGAAATCTGCCGCAATTGGAATTTGCTGCGTTCTGAATCAACCAGTCGCCTTCGTTCATTTTGACGAAATCATCGAGTAGAACGGCGGCAGTAGGCCCATTCACGGTCAAGAGACTGAGCTGCACCGCATCACCTTCGGGCGCTGGCATACAACGACTCGCAGCACATCGAACCTGCTCACTGAAGGTTCCTGATGCGAGCGCAGGAAACACGCGATCACCCACAGAATATGTGGTGACAGCGGACCCCACCCTTAAAACCCGACCTACTCCTTCGAAGCCCGGAGTTCGAGGTAACGGATTACGAAACATTTCAGCACCCTCGATGGTGCGTAGATCGGCGATGTGCATCGCCGCTGCCTCCATTCGGATGACGATTTCGTCGGCCGCAGGATACTCATCGTCGACTTCGACGATCTTGAGCACATCTCGAGGATCCCCGTAGCGCTCATGTAGCGCCCGGCGAAAACGCCCCACCGTCAAAGAATGCCGCGCTCGATCATTCGAGCGATTGCGTCGGCTTGACGTTGCTGGAAGTACGCGCGGTCGGGAATCATCACTTTATCGCCCTGCAGCAAACCGTTGCGACGTCGCAGATCGGCGTTCGCATACGACTCGGCAAACAAATCCAAGGCTTGTCTCGAGAGCATGTTGCTCATCGCGGGCCGACGTCGATAGGCACGCAAGCCAGCCATGTCGAGGAAGGTATTGGCGACCGATGAATTGCCGAGACCCGCGACAATCATCTGATTGCCGTGGTAGTCGATGATGTCGGAATAGCCGTTGCTCGAATCGACCGGCACGTCGATTCCCTGCAGGGCAGCCGTATTCGCCGACACTACGTACGCAAGATTCTCTAGTGCACGAGCACGCCTCGCGATCTGCTTGATAGTCAGGTTGGGCGATGCGACTTCGCTCGTGGAATGTAGAAAGACCTCAGCGCCACGTATAGCGTGGGCTCGCGCAATTTCAGGATAGAGAATCTCTTCCGATGCGATCGCGGCAATTCGCCCAATCTGAGTATCCGCTACCGGGAATACAGCCTCGAGGCCATAGATGTCGAGATAACGATCCCAAACATCGTGCGGTGTCGGGGCGAATATCGAAATCAATCGGCGATAGGTGAGAACCCGCTTTCCCGACGGATCAAATACCCAACAGGCCTGAAAGTAGAGACCCGGGAAGTGATCGTCGGTTTCGTAGCCGTTGCCAGCGAGGTAGATGGCGTGTTTTTGAGCGAGCGACGCGAGCGCATCGTACTCAGGCCCGCGCGGATGCAATGCACCTTTCGCAGCCCATTCCGGAATGGTCTCACCCCAAGGTGGACCCGACAGGATGTACTCCGGCAGCACGACGAGCTTGAGATCGCTACCGATCCATCGGCGCGCGCCTGCCAGCGCTTGGTCGATCCTCGCGATCGAGCGCTGCATACGCGCAGCAGCTGCTTCACGTGTTGTATCGGGGTGAACTCCGTCACAATCGATCTGCAGCGCCAGAGCGGCATATCGATCTAATTTGTCGATGCTCAAAATCAAAACTCCAATGTTCTCAGCGCAACCGCGTCTCGGCCAGATCGCTCCACGTTTGTAGCTCGGCGATCACACCGCCACTGACTAAAAATCGATCGCACCACCGAACGCCGACGAAAGGCGTTCCGTCCTTCCAGGAGCCGGCCATCTCGCCGCGTACGTAGACGGCAACACCACCGGCTGCCTCGCAGACCTCGAAATGATCTGTCTGCTTATGGACCGAAGCGTAACGATTCGACCCGAAAACCACGAAATCCTCGAGACGGGAAAAACGATGTCCACCCGAGATAACGATTGGAGCGGTTGGGGACATCAACTTGGCAGCGCCGGCGAGGTCCCGCGATGCCATTTGGTCAAACCAACGACGAACCAGTGCGATCGCATCAGCCCGCTCGGTCCGAGCTGTGCCGACGACGATACCCGCATCCGTCAATGAAGAACCCATAGGACGAAGTATGCCCGATGCCGGTAGCCGATACACGGCCGCATGGCTTAGCCTTCACCCACCATGAAGATCGGAATTATCGGCAGCGGGTCTGCAAGCACCGAACTGCCTTCACACTTCCATGCAGAGGCCGCTCAATACCAGGGTGTCGAGCTGGCACTCATACAACCTCGGCTGTCAATGTTTGCCTTCACCCCGTACGAGCGGCTCATGGTCGATGTCGGCTATGTGGATGCCGCACAGGGCGCTGCACAAGCCGACTGCAATGCAATTCTGATCAACTCGTTCGCCGACTACGGCATCGATGCCGCAAGAGCCGCTGTCGAAGTTCCCATCGTTGGCGCAGGTGAAGCGGCGCTGCGTGAGGCAAGTTCCATCGGTGGCGGTCGGTTTTGTATTTTGACGGTCTGGCCAGAGTCGATGGGGTTTCTCTACGACGAACGCCTTCGAGCTCTTGAGCTCATCTCGCGTTGCCTTGCTATACGACACTTTTCTACCGAGGAAGAGTTATCACGTTTAGTCGGTGACGACAGTGTGATGGCGCGCATGGCACGATATGAAGGCGCCATCGTAACCTCGCTAAAAGAGGCCTGCGACGAGTTGATCGCGGAACACCAACCAGACTCCATTGTGCTCGGTTGCACCTGCATGTCTCCCATCGCCAAAATTCTCGCTGCGCATTGCGCTATTCCCGTTGTTGACGGAGCGGTTAGTGCCCTGCGTCTTCTCGCGTGCGGTAGCGATGTGAACTCCTCAAGATCAGTAAATGAATCGAGGATGACCAAACGTGCTCACTTGATTCCCGATATGGTATCGGCGTGGATTGGCGCAGCTCACGCACAGGCACCCGCTGCCACTTCAGACTGCCCTGTGTGCATCACCGATGTTGAATGAACTTTTGATTGGATGAGGCTTGTCATGAATCGAATTGTCATCTTTGTTTTGGGATGTATTGCTGCAATCAGCATCACACCAGCCGCGATCAGCGCGGAAAAGCTCTCCGCGGAGCGCATGTGGTCGATGGTTCGCGTGGGCGATGCCGACATATCCCCCGACGGAAAGCTCGCCGTGGTGTCGGCGACCCGTTTCGATGTCGATGCAAATCGTGGCTACACCGACTTGTGGCTCTACCCCACTGACGGAACCGGTGGGCGTCAACTCACGACAGATGCCGCATCAGACAGCTCCCCGAGCTTTAGTCCCGATGGCAAATGGATTGCTTTCGTATCCAAGCGTGGTGAAGACAAAGAATCACAGATTTATCTCATACCAACCGACGGCGGCGAAGCGCGTCGACTGACTTCCATCCCCACAGGCGCCAATGCGCCAAAGTGGTTCCCGGATGGCCGAAAGATCGCCTTCGTATCTGCCATCTGGGTCGATCTGGCGGAATGGGAGGCGCAAGCCAAAAGAATGAAGGAGCGCGCCGACAGCAAAATGAGCGGCAAAGTGTGGGATCGTGCTCCCATCTCATATTGGGATCGATTTCTGGATGATCGCCAACCGCACTTGTTCTCGATTCCGATCGAGGGCGGTGACGTCACGGCCATTACTCGTCAGTCGGGTCATCACTTATCGAAATCGGATTATTCGGCAACCTCATACGACATTTCGCCTGACGGCACCGAACTCGCCTTCGAAACTAACGTCGACCAAACGGGCGTCGACTCAAACTACGATGTGATTACGATCGCAGCGTGTGGTTGCAAGCCTGCTGTCAATATTACTGAAAGCAACCTTGCAGACGATGGCTCGCCATCATACAGCCCAGATGGTCGTTGGCTTGCTTACTCGGCGCAGTCGATCAAAGGTTTCTATGCGGATCGCTCGCGGCTGATGCTCAGATCTCGTGACAATTCTACCGTTCAAAATATCTCGGGTGATTGGGATCGCTCAGTAGGCTCTCTAATTTGGCATCCGAACTCTAAGTCTATATTTAGCGCAATTGACGATGCGGCAACCAACCGAATTTATCGCTTCGACATTGCACGGCCGGGCGCCCCCAAAGCGGTGACGGGTAACCCAAGTTTCGGCAGCTTTGCGATCGCCGCGATGCCAACAAAACAGCCGACGGCTGTTGCCATACGACAAAGTTTCTCGGAGCCACCCACCTTGGTCGCTCTGAATTTGACCGACGGTACATCCAGAACGCTCAGTCGAGTCAACGATTCGATTCTTGCTGCAACGTCTCTCGGTAAAGTCGAAAGCGTGACTTACACCGGCAGCGACCAAAAACCGATTCAAATGTGGGTGGTGTATCCCCCCGATTTTGATCCAAGCAAAAAATACCCGGTGTTCATGCTGCTCCATGGTGGACCCCACAATGCGATACAAGATGCAGTCCAGTGGCGCTGGAACGCTCATGTCTTCGCCAGTTGGGGTTATATCGTGACGTGGCATAACTTCCATGGCTCAAGTGGCTTCGGACAGGCCTTCGCCGATTCCATCAATCCGGATCGAATCAGCAAACCTTATGAAGACACGATCAAAGCAGCAGACTGGCTAGCGTCACAGCCCTTCGTCGATGCTAATCGTATGGTTGCCGGTGGTGGCAGTTATGGCGGCTTCCTCGCAAGTACGCTTCTTGGCCGCGCCCACCCTTTCAAGGCGCTCATTGCACACGCGGCTGTCTATAATTCTTTTACGCAAATCGGCGCTGATTACGGTGCAGAGCGGGATCGATTTTTCGAGTTCTGGGAAAAACCAGAAGAGTTTGCGCGTTACTCACCTCACACGAATGCGGGCAACTTCGTCACGCCGACCTTGGTTATTCACGGCCAACTCGACATGCGCGTTCCCGTCAATCACGGTATCGAGCTTTTCAACACGCTCCAAAAGCGCGGTGTCCCGTCGAAGTTCGTCTACTACCCGGACGAAAATCACTGGGTTTTGAAGCCGCAGAACTCACTGCATTGGTATCAAAGCGTCAAAAATTGGGTCGAGAGTTATGCCGCACCGGGAGCTCGATAAGTGAAACGCCGGGAAATCCTCTCTAGCGGTATCGCATTAGCCGCGATCACCAGCTTACCGGCTCTTTCGGCCACAGGCGCTTCGGCGCGTAAGCCTCTCGATATTCTTATCTTGGGCGGAACGCGCTTCCTCGGCCTGCACATGACTGCCTACGCGCAGAGTCGTGGTCATCGTGTGACGTTCTTCAATCGCGGGAAGACCAATACCAGTCGATTCCCCGAGGTGGAACGACTGATGGGTGATCGTAACGGCGACATTTCGGCCTTGCGGGGGCGGCGCTGGGATGTCGTCATCGACAATTCGGGTTACATACCGCGACAGGTCAGCGCCACGGCCGAATTACTTCACGAGACGACGCCACTATACGTCTTCATATCAACCGTATCGGTATATGCGGGCTTTGATAAACCAGGCGATGAAAACTCGCCGATCGGCACATTGGCAGACCCCACCATCGAGAAGGTTGATGGTGCGACCTACGGACCATTGAAGGCTCTTTGCGAACAAGCAGCGCGCCGTATTTATGGGGATGGCCGCAGCCTGATTGTTCGCCCAGGATTGATCGTCGGACCCGACGATAACACCGATCGATTCACATACTGGCCGGCGCGCGCAGCGCGCGGCGGC
>JBMTZD010000007.1:0-54749 GCA_049455235.1 Steroidobacteraceae bacterium | reverse complement strand
AAACGAGCAAGCGACCGAAAAGTCACTCAAAGACTTCGAAAAATAAGGCGCGAGTCGATTTATTGAATGTTAACTACAACCGGATCTCGGAGGCGGCATCGTTCGAGACGTGGGAGCTCGAGGTGCGTTGGTGTCGAGAGCTGTTATTTGCTCCGATCAAATACCTGCTTCCGTCTTTGCTGCGACTGAGTTCGAGCTCTGTGTTCGATCAGGCTTGTTATACGAGGCAAAGTTTGCCGCTTGCTGCCAAAGCATACGTGCTGCGGGCAAGAACGCTTACGGGTGCAGCGTTGCCATGAATTTTACCGCTCTTCGCTCAGCGCCCTTGATTCACCTTCGCGAGTTGTTCAGGGGTGTCGATATCGAAAGCGGCGTTCGGTATGTCTATCGCAACGACTCGTTCGTCTGCGAGCAGCAGACTGCCAGCGCCGCGGTCACCCTCTAATGTGCACAGCCGCGTGAAATAGCGAGCCGGGAACACGGCAGGCACACCGATGGCCTCGGCATAGCGGGCGGCGATCGGTGAGTCTGGGTTGGCAATGGCTGCTTCGATCAAACGACGATAGTCATCGACTCTGACGAGTACCTGATCGGCTAGCGCCATCAGGACCGCCGAGGTTGAACTCGGCAGAGCTCGGATACCAACGCGTATCGAACTCGACAGACCACGTTGCCACTCTGGATTAATGACGATGCGAACGTTGCAGCCACTCAGCGTATCGCGCAATCGCTCGAACTCAGAACCGAGAATAACCGTCACCGTGTCGGCGTTTGAGAGCGGATTGAATGCCGCCTGAACCGACTCGACGACCTGTCGAATCAGGGGGCGCCCGCGATAGTGCGCAAGCCCCTTGGGGCTGCCGAAACGGCTTGCGGCGCCAGCGGCCAGCACGAGAGCATGGATCGTCGTCACATCCGATTCGCGGTCATCAGCTGATGGATTTGGCCGGTACGCGGGGAACCTCGTCGAGCACCCAGGCTTGCGATTCGCGTCGAGCCGGCGAGGGGATCGCGAAGATGACATCGGCTCGTTCTCGAGCTGCTTGTACGGCAGCCATATCGATGCGCCAGCCGCGCGCCTCGAACTCGTCGAGTTTGTCGCGGTACTGCAAAATCACTTTGTCTGCCGGCATCATCAATTCTTTCGATCGCAACGGTGGTGTCAGTCGTGGCATGACTTCGTTCATGACTTTGATGTCTTGCGAAGCGATGAACATGTTGCGCTCGTTGATTTTGGTATCGAGCCACGCGTTGATTCGGCGTTTCAACCAGCCGCCGAGGATTCCCATTTTGCTATTTTTGAAAAACGCGATGTTGCGCTGATTCAACAGGAACACCCGGGTCTTGGTGGTATCGATCGGCGCCTCGAACATGTACTGATGCATCGCCGTTTTGGCGGTGAAGCGGATGTAGGTCCACATATGGTTGGGTCCATAGGTGCCTGAACCCGCTTCCATCTTGCCGCCTTCTTTGCGGAACAAACGCATGATCGGGTTCTTCAGCGGCGGTGCATCGAAAGTCGACAAGAAACCATCGCCCCAGGGGTTGTTTTGGTGCGGCCGCAACTCCGTCATCAGATAGGTATCTTCTCGCTCACCTTGATAACCGTGAGTCGGATGGACGTATTCGTTATGTGCGGGATCGAGTCCATTTTCAATGGAACGCTCGTAGTGATAATTGACGTCGAAGGTAATCAGCGTCGAGCGCCATTCGTCTGCGCCATGTTCCGGGACGGGCATGATGGGCGGGCGTTGGTCCGCCGGCAGATCACCGAGAAATGCGAAGACGATGCCGTACTTTTCTTCGACTGGATACGAATCGATCCGCGCGCGTGGCGGCGGCTTGGTGGTTTTTCCGATTGAGGGAATGCGCGTGCAAATGCCATCGCGATTAAAGCGCCAACCGTGATAGGGGCACTGCACGGTGCCATCGTCCTTACACTTGCCACCGGAGAGGCTCGCCCCGCGGTGGATACACGTGTCTGCCAACACTGCAGGCTTGCCCTGTTCGTCACGAAATACGACGAAGTCGTGGGCGAGGATGCGTGCCTTTTGGGGGGTGCTACCCAGGTCTTCGCTGCGAACGACTGGGTACCAAAAATTGATGTACATGCTGCAACTCCGTGCGAACGCGGGTGTTGTACGCGACTCGGGTTGGTCAAGCCTAGTACTCAGACCCCTATGTGTCCAACGAATGGACAGTCCGCATGGATTGCAGAGTTAAGCCATTGGCTGCACCGAAAAACACGGCTACAAACATGCGAGCAGAGCGATGGGTCGATCGTCGAGTATCGCTCGATAGTTCGGTTGGGAGGGGGCGTGAGGGACAACAACAGCGGCTTTGAAGGGCGCGAGGAGGTCTTGGGTCAAGCGGTCGCGCTCGCGATCCGCACGCTGAAAGACACCATGCCATATCAGCATGAAATGAACGATGCCCTTGTAAAGATGCACCTGAATTCCGTGCAGTTCGCCAAGAATAAAGGGCTCTCGAAGCAGTATGTCGAGCACGACATACAAACGATGCGTCCCATGCTTGAACGCACTCGCGAGGCGATCGCTCGCACAGGAGATCGGGAGCTCGCATTGACGGCGATGTTTGAGCGCACTACTTGTTTGTATCAACTGTGTCTGGACTTGCAGGTCTTACCTAGAGAGCGTCGGTTTACGTTCCCGTTTTCACATGTGCTCGCCATCTCGCGACGCATTGGTCAGTTCGATTTGACCGACACAGAGCTACACGACATTTGGCTCAAACCGCGCCTGTATGGCTACGCATCGGTGATGGGTGTGGAGATCGAGGTCTCCGATATCGATGCTAATAATCAAGTGACGGTGCGACTCGCATGACAGGAACGCCAAGGTTGATCCGTCGCCGCGATTGGCTAACGGGCAGTTTGATCTTAGGCGCAGGACTCGGTACCGAATCGGCCTTGGCAGATCACACCGTAAGCGCCAGCCGCGATGGGTTGGGTTTCGAAAGCTGGGAGCCGCGCGAGCATCTTCGCAACATGGTGCGCATGCAAGGTAGCTTGCTCGAAGAGGATGTGCGCTGGTGGTTCACCGGAGTGATCTTTGGTGTGCGTGGCGAAGGCGAGACGCCGCGGCCGTTACTGCGTTTTGAGGGCATGGAAGTCTATTGGTTTGCACACCGTGGATCGGACTTCCAACTTGGTGGGCATACGGTCACGTTCTTCCGCGACTTTGAAACAGGCGAGTTCCTACGCGAGTTCGATAACCCGTACACGGGTAGACGTGATGTTGTTAAACCGGCCGTGCAAGGCGGTAACCTAGGCTTTGCATACACCAGCGATGGCATTTGGCCTGTTCGGTTGGATGGTACTCCTTTCGGGCAACCGCTCAAAAAGCCCCTGCGTATTCAGTGGCACGAGATGGGTCCGCAGGTATGGCTACAGCATCAGACCGTGTATCCGCCCGGCATGCCGGCGATGCATGGACAACGTCAGACTATTTTCGCCCAACGCGCGGCTTTGCTCGATCCACATCAAGCGTCGGTCGAAGCCAGTTTTTCCTCAGTCGTCTTCATGAACTGGCTGAAGTGGATGGATATGAAAGATCAGCCTGGGCATGTGATTTGGCATGCCTCGGGGGCTAAGCTTCAAAATATCGATCAGTTACCGCGCGCCTATCGTGAGCGTGCCGAGAAGGAGTATCCAGAGCGCCTGTCGGCGCGACCGCTAGCGCGCTAATTGTGGTCACGTGTGCGCAGAGCGGTCACGTAGCGTTGCTGTAAAGAGACGAAGTTTGACGGGGCAAGGGTCTTGTAGCACCCTGCGGGGGGTTGTTCTTAGGGATTCACAGAAGAAATTCCGGGTTCAACCGTAAAACATCATGACTCGGGGGTCATAGACAATGAGTAAATCGTGTAAGCCGACGCAGCGGTCGGTTGCTCTCGTCATTGGTGGTATGTCCACCGTGTTGGCGATGCCAGTGGTCGCTGACGATGCAGCCGGCCTAGAAGAGATCGTCGTGACAGCGCGTAAGCGTGAGGAGAATCTGCAAGATGTCTCCATGTCGATTACGGCGATCACGTCTACCGAAATCGAAAAAATGGGTATTTCCGACGTGTCGGACATCGCTCGACTCGATGCGTCGTTGATCTATGACAAGGGTTATTCGGCGACTGACAATCGTATCTCGATACGTGGCCTGTCCCCTACGCGTGGTCGCGTTAACGTCGCGGTGCTCGTCGATGGTATCGACACCTCGAGCGAGAGTATCCAGTTCGGCGGTGGTTCGTTGCTAGCGACTAACAAACTGCTTGATCTGCAAGCGATCGAAATTGTTAAAGGGCCGCAGTCTGCGTTGTACGGACGCAGTGCTTTTGCGGGTGCCGTTCAATATGTCACCAAAGATCCAGCGACGGTGGCTGAGGGTGACATCCGTGGCTCCTTCGCCGAGTACGGTCGTCAGGACATCACCGGCTCTTGGAGTGGACCGCTCAGCGACACTTTCGGTGTTCGCGTCAATGCGGTTCAGTGGAAACAAGATGGCATTTACAAAAACAGCATCACAGGGACTGAAGTCGGTGATGGTGATGGCTGGGGCGTGGCACTGACGGGCAAATGGGAGCCGCGCGAAGATTTCAATGCGAAGTTCCGCGTTGAATACACCGATGACAATTTCGGTCAATCGGCGACGGCGCAGTTGCCGATTTCGCTGGTCTCAGTGCGTCCGACGCAGGGCTCTGATTGCTTGGTCGTTGGCACAGGCGCGGTCGTCGCAGCGGTACGAGGAAGCTGTCCTACCGGCAGCGCACGCGTTTATTCGCCGACTACCGTCTTACCACCGGGATTTACTTTGCCACCGGGATCGGGAAACCCTGCTTATCCCGGCACGTTCTTCGGCAGTAACCACCTCTATTCGTCGGCAGGGCTCGTCCCTTCAGCCGACAAACTCAGGGTGAAATTCGATCCCAATCCAGCGACGGGCAAGGACTATCGCGGCAGCACTCGCGAGATCCTGCGTTTGTCGGCCGTTCTTAACTGGGACTTCGACTTCGGTACCGTCACATCACTGACGGGCGTCACCGATGCGAACTTCAGCTTCGAGGAAGATGGTGATTTCGATTCGGGCGTCGTCAACGGCGTCGACCGATCCCTGCGCGCTGCTCGTTTCGACAACTCGAACGAGACCGAGCAGTTCAGCCAAGAGTTGCGGTTCCGCTCGGACTTCGAGGGCCCTGCGAACTTCATGTTGGGTTATCTCTATTGGCAAGAGAAGGCCGAACAGACGACGCGTTCGATCAATATCTTCTGTCTACCGCCGATTCCCGCCAATACCTTTTTCCCGGGTCAGCCGGCAATTGGTCCTAGCTGTCAGAATCGTTCGGCAAATGAAGTGCTTGGGTTGATGACCAATCCGATTCCGCGCCTGAACGCGCGTGAGATCCAGCACAACTCCTTCTTCGGTTTGGTTGAGTACGATTTGAATGAACGTTGGCGCCTCAGCGTTGAAGGTCGCTATGGCCAAGAAACCGAGACTGTAGTGGGTGTGAATTGTTCGCCGACTCTGGATGCAGCTTCATTCCCGGGTGGCCCTGTCACCAAATGTCAGGACCCGAGCTTCCCGGGCTTCCAGATTGGATTCCCGTCGGTCGGATATCTGTATCCGTTCTTTAATCCGTTCGCGCCGCCGGGCGTGCCGGGTCCGGGCGTTCAGCAGGCGCCGGGCGTTCCAGTGACGCTCGAGACCGAACACAGCTATTTCACGCCGCGCGCGACAATAGAATTTCGTCCGGCGGATAACACGCTGCTCTATCTGACTTACGCCAAGGGCGTGAAGCCGGGTGGCGTGTCGACCGTGACGGCGGGTTCTTGGCAGGATGCCGATTACGACGGTGCTTACGACGAGTTCTCGTTCAAGGACGAGAAGATTCAGGAATACGAGTTCGGTGCGAAGATCCAAACCGCTGATGCTCGACTGCGTTTCAATCCGGGCGTGTTCCTCATCAAATACGATGACAAACAAGTCGGTGCTCAGCTTGTGACGCCATCGGGCATCTTGGTCGGCCGACTGTTGAATGCGGGTAAGGCGGAGGTCCGTGGTCTTGAGATCGATACGCAGTGGGCTCCGAATGAGAGCCTGTTGTTCGGTCTAAACTACTCTTACCTAGATACAGAGTTCATCGATTTCCCGTTCACCTCAGCTTCCCCTACAGATGCGGTCCGCACGGGTGGTTGCGTCCGTAAAACCGACACGCTCGCCAACTCGCGTCTGTGTTTCCACAACTTGAAGGGGCGAGAGCTTGAGCGTGCGCCCAAGCACTCGCTGGTCGGTATGGCGCGTTGGTCGCGACCGATGGGTAATCTCTTCGGTGCCACCGGTGTACGCTTCTTCGTTGAAGGCGATATGCAGAAGCAGTCGAAGCGTTACCTCGATTTCTACAACCTCGTGCAGTTGGACGCTTACACCATTGGTAACGTACGTATAGGGATGACCTCGGATCGTTGGGACATGCAAGTGTTCGTGAACAACATCACCGATGACAACACGGTGCAGGCCGGTAGCGCGAATCCGGGTGACGTTGCCCAGTCGCTCGCCGACCCGAGCAACTTCTCCCCGGCCAACACGGCGGGCGTCAGCTTGCCCGACCCGCGTATCGTCGGGTTCCGCTTCGCGTATCGCTTCGGCGGTCGCTAAAACGATATCGCGATTTATCGGGATCACCCGATAGACTTGAACGGGTCGCAGCCTTGCGGTTGCGGCCCGTTTTTTATTGGCGACGATTTCAGTGATGAGGCAGCAACGTGTTCGAAGGTCTGCATTTAATCGATGGTGAGCTCACACCAGGTGAAGGTGGTGCTTCAGGGCAGTGGATCGACAGTCATGAGCCTGCGACCTTGCGGCCGTTGGGTCGTGTGCCTGCCGCTAGCGCAGTCGATGTGGATCGGGCGGTGCAGTCGGCGGCTCTCGCGCAGCGCGACTGGGCCGATTTGTCCGTTTGGGAACGTGCAGCTCGGCTGAGAGCGCTGGCGTCTGCGATACGTGCCCGCGGCAGCGAGATCCTTGAGCTCGAGGCGCGCGATACCGGTAACACGATCGGCAAGTTGCGCGCTGATGTCGAGATTGCTGCGGGCTATCTTGAGTATTTCGCGGGTCTCGGTAGTGAACTGAAGGGTGAAACTATTCCTGCTACGGCACGAGGCCTGCATTACACAGTGCACGAACCCTATGGAGTGGTGGCGCGTATCGTGCCGTTCAATCATCCGTTCATGTTCGCGGCCGCGCATCTCGCAGCGCCGTTGATGGCGGGCAATGCCGTCGTCGTCAAAACGCCCGAGACAAGCCCGTTGTCTGGTTCGCTGCTTGGCGAGATCGTTCGTGCCGTATTGCCGCGCGGACTTGTCAGCATCCTTCATGGCTACGGAGCGCCCGCGGGCGATGCCCTGGTGCGACATCCGCTCATTCGTCGCATTGGTTTCACGGGCTCGGTGGCTACCGGGCTTGCCATTCAGCGCGCCGCGGCCGAGTCGGCTGTCAAGCATGTCAGCCTCGAGCTCGGTGGAAAAAACCCGTTCATCGTATTTCCGGATGCCGATCTCGATCGAGTCGTCGAGCTTGCGGTCGCCGGTATGAATTTCTCTTGGGCGGGTCAGTCTTGTGGTTCGACAAGTCGCTTGCTGCTGCATGTCGATATTCATGACGAAATCGTCGAGCGAGTGGCTGCCCGCATGCGAGCGCTGCGTGTCGGTGATCCCCTGAACCCCGCTTCGGAGATGGGACCGGTGAATTCCGCGCGACAGTTCGCGCGAATGCAGAGTTTTATTGAAGAGGCGAACACGGAGGGAGCGAGACTGGTCACCGGCGGTAAGCGACCGAGCGGGGATTCATTCGAGCAGGGCTATTGGTTGGAGCCCACGCTTTACGCTGACGTCAGTCGCGAGATGCGTATCGTGCGCGAGGAAATCTTTGGTCCAATCGTCTGCGCACAGCGTTGGCGGACCGAGTCGGAAGCTATCGAATTGGCGAACGACACTCCTTACGGATTAACTGCGGCCGTGTGGACGCGCGATCTCGCCACCGGTCTGCGTATGACGCGGGCGATCGAAGCGGGCACGGTATGGCTAAACACCGCGGGGCAGCACTTTGTCGGCGCGCCGTTTGGCGGCTGGAAGGATAGTGGCTTAGGCGCCGAAGAGTGCCTCGAGGAGTTATTCAGCTACTCGCGACTCAAGGCCGTTCATGTGCCCGGCTAAAGGCGCGCCACAGCAGATAAGCCGCAATCGGATTAGCCACCGCGGAGACGAGCGCCATCGAGTGGCCGACCCGACTCTCGTCGCCGAAGATGAAGTCGGTCGAGAAGCCGACCGCGAATGGGCCGACGGTGGCGCCGACGAGCACCAGCGACAACTGATAGGCAGCGCCAAACTGAGCGCGCATGCGATCGGGGGTAATGGCCTGCACATAGGCGCCAGCAGGGCCTGTGGCTGCTGAGCCAAAGAAAAACGTGAAGAAGATCAGCGCAGCATGCATCTGCATCGTTGGCATGAAAGGCGCGACTATCGAGGGTAGTACCAAGCCCACGCCGCAATAGAACAGCACTCGCAACTTCGCCCGGTGATCGCCTTTGGACTCGAGATGATCTGACCACCAACCGCCGGCAAACGCGCCGAGGAGTCCGCCCACGAGTGCCACAGTGCCGATAGTTAAGGCAGACTCCGCAGGCGTTGCGCCGTACTGACGTTGATACAGCGCGGGGGTCCAAGTCATGACCGCGAACGCCGTGACCGCCGTCGTGCCGTAACCCGCGAAGACGTAACCATAGCGCGCAAGATTGGCTTTGAAATGGGCTCGCGTTTCGTGCAGCGTCGCCGGTGGTCCCTTTTCTGCGCGAGGCGGTTCTTTGACGAATAGCATCAACAAGGCGACGGGCAATCCGAGTAGCCCGATGATCACCATGACAAGTCGCCATCCCGAGAGGTCACCGACGATGGGCCAACTCACCGTTCCTTGCGACATGACCCAGGCAATTGTCGCGCCGCCGAGCAGATAGGCGAGACCGGTGCCTGCAGTGACACCGGCACTGAAGACGCCAATCGCGAGTGACAACCTTTGCGGCGGAAAATAGCCCGCGAGCATGGAGTAGGCGGATGGCGAGAGCGTGGCTTCGCCGACGCCGACACCAATACGGTACAAAAAGAGCTGTGCGTAGGAGCGCGCCGTTCCCGCCAAGGTGGTCATGCTGCACCAGAGCACGATGCCCGTTGTGATGATCCACTTGCGACTGTAACGATCGGCCCAGCGCGCGATGATGAGACCCATGCCGCAGTAGAAGATGGCGAATGCGGCACCTGCGAGCAAGCTGAACGCGGTATCGGAAATCTGCAGATCTGCTTTGATCGGTTGTACGAGTAGGGAGAGGATCAGTCGATCAATGAACGAAACGCAATTGGCGAGCGCGAGCACCACGACGACGAACCACGCGTAGAGCGGGTGCGCATAGACCCGCGGTTGTTGAGTGAGGCCCGTGTCCGATCCGGGATTCGTGTCAGATGTGGTCACGCCGTCGTCCCCCATTGGTTTTTATTCGAGTCGCTGGAGTATATCTGTCTGCGGCGAGGTGACCTTCATGATCGGGAAGATACTCAAGAAGCTACTCCAATGGTCGCTCGGGACGCTCGGGTTCATTCTGCTGCTGGGTTTAGTACTTGGACTCACCGCAGCTTGGGTATACCGTGATGTCCCTGCAGCAGAGGTTGAAGCTCGCTGGGCGACCGAACCTTCGCGATTTCTCCATATCGATGGTGTGCGACTGCACTATCGCGATGAGGGTGAGGGGCCGATCGTCGTACTCCTACATGCGAATTACTCGAGCTTGTTTATGTGGGAGCCTTGGGTCAAAGCATTACGAGAAAACTATCGAGTCGTCCGGGTCGATCTACCGGCGCACGGTCTCACTGGGCCTGAGCCCAACGGCAATTACACGCTAGAGCGCATCCAGTACCTCGTCGAAGCCTTTATCGATGCGCGCGGTCTCGACCGTTTTACGCTGGTCGGCACATCGATCGGTGGCACGGTGGCGATGCGTTACGCGGCCGAGCACCCAAGGCGAGTAGATCGTTTGGTGCTGATCAGCCCAGGTTCGCTTGAGCAGCGCGTGCGCGGGCAAACTCGCGGTGCAGACATCCCCACAGTCGCTAACGCCATCGCCTATGTGGCGCCACCCGCGTTTACCCGGTTCATGCTGGAGAACGACTATGGTGATCGTGACAAGGTGACCGATGCCGTTGTTGATGAGTGGCACTCGATGTGGAGTCGTGAGGGGAATCGACTGGCGATGATCGAGTTATTGAGGCAGTACGTTTCTGGTGGTGTTGAGCAGAAGATTCGATCGGTGAAAGTGCCGGTGCTCTTGATCTGGGGTGAGAAGAATAAACGTGTGCCATTGCGGCTAGCGTACGAGACTCGCAATCTGCTGATCGACTCTCCGGAGGTTCGCCTCGAAGTGCTGCCCGGCATCGGTCATATGCTCGTGCAGGAAGCGCCGCTGCAAAGCGCGGCCGTGATTCGACGCTATCTGGATGAGTTCAAAGAAAAAGAGACCGCTAGAATTTCGGCGTCCGCTTCTCCATGAACGCTCGAGCTCCTTCGAGAAACTCAGGCGATGAGAAGCTTTCGTCGTAATAACGTTGTGAGTCCGGTGTTTCGGCGTCGATGCCGGAGCTGATCAAGCTCACCACGGCCTTCGCCGCGCGAACTGAATTGGGTGCGTTGCTGGCGATCTCGTGGGCGAGGGCGAGCGCACGCTCTTCGAGTTCGCTCGGCGCCACGATGTGATTGATCATGCCAAGACGCAAAGCTTCAGTTGCCTCGATGCGACGACCCGTATACAAAATTTCTTTCGCGCGTGACGGTCCCACAAGATCGTACAGTCGCTTGGTGTCGGCGAGGCTGTAAGCAAGCCCGAGTTTGGCAGGCGGGATTGCGAAGAAGGCCTCTGGGGTAGCGAGACGGAGATCACAACTTAAGGCGAGGCCGCAGCCTCCACCCGTACAGGCGCCGCGGATCATCGCTATGGTGGGGATCGGGATGCGTTCCCATGCCACTTGGGCGTCGAGCACCGCCTGCTGCATCAACTGCATTTTCGGTGGATCGGGGAGGCTTTGACGCATCTCGATGATATCGGCACCGGCACTGAACGCTTCCTCACCTGCGCCGGTGAGTAAGACTACGCGCAGGCGGGAATCTTGCGAGAGCTCCTCTGCGAGCTGCGTGAGGCCCTGCCACATGCCTGAATTAAGCGCATTGCGCTTATCTGGTCTGTTGAGGGTGATCCGACCGATGGGCGGCGTGATCTCGGCTAGCAGTTGGTCCGTCCGCGGTTCACTCATGCGATCATGTTAGCAGTCTGACGTTCTCACAAGGAGTTCCGATGAGCGTGTATCCAGATCTGCGCGGCAAGGTGGCGATCGTAACGGGTTCAGGTCGCCCGAAAGGTCTCGGCGAGGCGATGGTCAAGCGGCTCGCCCAAGAGGGTTGCAAGGTCGTCGTCAGCGACATCGGAGCGGCGCGCGGCGCCGAGATGCCCGAGGGCGCGATCGGCTCATCGAAAGAGATGCAGCAAGTCGTCGACGAGATTCGGGCAGCCGGCGGCGACGCCATCGGCGTTGTGTGCGACGTGCTCGAAGAAGCACAGGTTGCAGAGCTCGTTGGCAAAACGGTGGCGCACTACGGTCGACTCGACATCATGGTCAACAATGCCGGTATCGGCTATCTCATGAAGCCGATCATCGAGATGACACAGGCGGACTGGGATGCCGTTCTGGGCGTGAACTTGCGGGGTGCTTTCTTCGGCATCAAGCACGCAGCAAAGCAATTGATTGCGCAAGGTCAGGGCGGTCGAATCATCAATATTGGTAGTCAGGCATCGAAGTCGGGCTTTCCATTCGCCTCTGCCTACGTGTCATCAAAGCACGGCATGGTCGGGCTTACCCGATCGGCGGCGATCGAACTCGGCTCGCACGGCATCACCGTCAATACGATTTGCCCCAATCACGTCACGACCGGGCTCGGTGCGTGGCAGAACCAGTTCTTCAGCGCAGCGACGGGTCGTAGCGAAGAGAAATACCTGGCTGACATGCGTGCGCGCATTCCGCTCGGTCGACCGGGCTTACAGGACGATATCGCCAAGGCCTGTGCCTTCTTGGCCTCTGGCGAGGCGGCCTACATCACGGGCGAGGCAATGAACGTTTCGGGCGGCGAGGAGTATCACTAGCCATGAGTTACAGCTGGCCCGGTGGTGCGCGTTTGGCGCTATCTCTCGTCGTCAACGTGGAAGAGGGCGCCGAATTCAATATCGAAGATGGTGATCGCGGCCCCGAGCCGGTCGATGAGCTCGGCATCACGCTGAAAAAACCGGTTCGTAACTTTGGTAACGAATCAAACTACGCCTACGGTATCAACGAGGGTGCCCCGCGCGTATTGGGGTTGCTCGATCGTTATGGTTTTCCAGCCACGTTCACCGCAGCGGCGGTCGCACTTGAGCGCGCGCCGCAGGTTGCGCACGGCATAGCGGGTGCAGGTCACGAAGTATGCGCGCATGGATATCGTTGGGCGCATCAGCTCGGAATGAGCGAAGACGTCGAGCGTGACTTCATTCGCAAGGCGACTGAGAGCATTGCCAAAACCACGGGGACCCGTCCGGTGGGTTGGTTATCGCGATATCTGCATACGGCAGAGACGCGGCGATTGTTGAGCGAGGAGGGTTACCTCTATCACATGGACGATTTCAGTCGTGATGAGCCGTTCCTAGATCGTTCACTGGCTAAGCCGATGGTCGTGTTGCCCTATGCGCTCGATTCGAACGACATGAAAATGTGGAACGCGCCGGCACTGATGCCAACCGATTGGTTGACCTATGCCAAAGATACTTTCGATTGGCTGCTCGCCGAATCGGTGGGGCGTCCACGGATGATGTCACTCGGCGTGCATTTGCGCATCATTGGTCGACCCGGCCGAATCGTGGCGCTCGATCGATTTTTCCAGCATGTCAGTCGTGCTGAGGGTGTGTGGATCGCGACGCGACGTGACATCGCTGCGCACTACCAGAGTATTCAGTCAAACTGATCGTCGTTCTGCGCGTGTTAATCGCTCTGCGAGCGCCATGACGAGCTCATCGGTGCCCGCTTGCCCTACGATTTGCAGCCCAGCCGGTAGGCCGCGGCTGGGTATCGGAATCGTGGCGGCGGGTGATCCGGTGGCGGTGGCGATGACGGTGAGATCTGCGAGCGAGTCGGGTGTCGGCAGCGCGTGCGCAAAAGCCGGTACCGGGCTCGTTGGTAACAACACGACATCGAACTCGCTGGTGCATCGGTGCCATCGCTTCGCAAAATCAGCGACGAGCTCGCGATATTGACTCAACTTATCCGCGTTGAGTTTGCCGCCGAACTCGAGCATTCCCCGTAGCGGTTCATCGAAATCTTCGGGCTGTCGTGCCAAGTGTTTTCCATGCTCGAGCCACATGCGATGTTCGCAGAGAGCGAAAATGGCGCGGCGGACTTTGCGTAGTTCGAGCGTACCCATCGCATCAGTGGGCCAATCGAGCGACGTGATCGACAGATCGGCGTTTTCACAGGTAGCCATCGCAGCGCGAAATGCCGTTTCTATAGTCGACTCGACTTCGACATCGCCAAAGCAGGTCAGCACCGCGCATCGCAGTGTCTTCGAGGGAGGTGGTGCTTTCAGGGCTCCTAAGACTTGCAATATGTCGCGAGCAAGACCGAGGTCGCGACTGAGCGGCCCAAGATGATCGAATTCTTCGTGCACCGGTAGCACACCCTGCAAGCTCAGGCGAGCGCTCGAGGGTTTGAAACCAACGATTCCACAGAGCGCTGCGGGAATGCGAACCGAGCCGATCGTGTCGCTGCCGAGTGCCGCCTCGCAGTGTTCGGCCGCAACCGCTGCGGCACAGCCGCCGCTTGAACCACCGACTGACAGCGCCGCGTTTAGTGGATGACGGATCGGTCCTTCGACACTGCGCCCGCTGGCGCCGAGCGCGCCCGCATCCATCGTGGTTTGTCCGATAAGAACGGCGCCCGCGGCTCGCAACCTGCGGATCACCTCGGCGTCGCTCTCTGCGCGCACCTGCCGGCGACTACGTAAGCCACCCGCCCATGGCCAGCCGGCCACAGCGATATTGCCTTTGATACCGAGCAACACGCCGTCGATAGCGCTTAGTCGCCGACATTGCTTGGAACGCTGATCGCTTAAGCGCGCAGCCTCGCGCGCCGACTCTAGATCGAGATGCGACCACGCATTCAGATCGTCTGCTGCGATGCGCTGAATGGCAGATTCGAGTCGAGTCGTTGCGCTCGCGAGAGTCATGACATCACGCGCTCGCTTTCGGTCGTTCGTCGATCAAGCGGATCGGTTTTTGCCGACTCTCGATTTGAGTGAGGGTCGCCGTTTCGCCCGGTGCGACGAGTTCGACTTCGATTTCGACGCCGACACGGCGACTGAGGAGACTCGCGAAGCCGCTCGCGACCGTCGAGTCTCGATGTGCGCCAGCGCGGGTCTCGATGACCACACAAAGGTTGTCGCGACCCGAGGCGTCACGTCGAGCGCGACAAATGTACTCGCCCGCGAATTCACTGCGTTCATTAAGGATCGCGGCGAGCGCGAGCGGGTAAACATTGATGCCGCGCAGCTTGACCATGTTGTCACTACGGCCGAGCACGCCGACGGTGCGCTGTAATTGATAGCCGAGAGAGGATGTGCCGGTTTTCCAGGCCGACAAATCGTGGGTATTGAAGCGAATCAAAGGATAGACATCGTCGCGATAGAGTGAGGTCACGACCATGTCGCCTGGCTCCTCACCGCGAACCGCGCGACCGGTCTCCTCATCGATCAGTTCGAGATACTGGGCATCCTCCATCACGTACATGCCATCACGATCCGGCCCTTCGGCGGCAATCGGTCCTGTGTCGGCGACGCCGTACCAGTCAAAAATTTCAGCGCCGCCCCAAGCGCGTGAGAGGGCGCTTCGAGACTCGCGCCCCACATGGCCGAAGATGGCGCGGATACGTAAGTCACGACCAGGCTCTAGCCCCATCTCGCGCGCGGTCTCGGAGAGCTGGCGGATGTAATCGACGAAACCCACGATGACAGTGACGCCAAGATCGCGCATCAGTTCGATTTGTGTCACCGAGCGAGTTTCTTTGCCGGTTCCTGCCGACAGAAACAGCGAGTTGGTGTAGTGCAGAGCGGCCTCGCGAACGAAATGGCCACCATTGATCATGCCGTGTCCGTAGACAGAATGAATGACGTCGCTCGATTGCAAGCCCTGCATGCGCCAGATTCGCGCGACGAGCAGCGCTTGCACCTCGCGTGACTTCGGGCTGAAGAGCACGACCTGCGGACGACCTGTCGTGCCGCTCGTCGTGTGTATGACCGTGACCGGGCGTTGATCTAGCGGCCATTTGTCGAAGCCATGATAGTCGCCATATGGTGGGTGTTCTGCCAGGCTCTTCATCAAGTCTGACTTGCCGAAGATCGGCAGTTTTTCGATGTCATCAAGCCCTGCAACATCGCCATTCGTTAAGCCGTGCGCACCCCATAGACGCTGATAAAACGGGATCTCCCATGCGCGCTGCAAGCAGCGACGAAATAGCCTGTCTTGATGTGCCCGGATTTCGTCGCGCGAGAGTTTGGCAAAGTGCTCTGTGAAGTCGGTTCCCAGGGGGAAATCCCGCCGCATCTGCGCATAGTCGAAAGACTCAAAGTAATTCGGATAAGTCATTGGGCGTCCTCGAACAACATCGCATCGACGAGCTGCGTCATGTCAGAAATCGCGGGAAGTTCGTCGATGAGGTGGATCAGTTTTGAGATCGATTGCTCACTCAGGGGTTTAAGTCCAGCGGTGGCGGCGCGGCGGAATTTCGCTAGATGACGCTCGCGCGTGAGCGGCCTTCCCGGAGCGCCCAGCACCGCTCGCAAAGGCAACTGCTCGGTACGTCCCGAACGTAACTGCACCTCGACGCGTTGCGGTGCGAGTGCGTTGAGCGACGGATTGTCGTCGCGCAGCACGCGAATGCGATGGGCGAGTGTCAGTCGATCGGGCGAGCGTAGGGCGGCGGCATCGAAGTCGCCGACCGTGACGTCGCCGGTGAGTAGTGCCGTGGCAACGACGTAGGGTAAGCAGAGGCGAGCGTAGGCCGGGAGCATGTCCGGATGAGCGGGGCGGTCGACCAATTGCACGACGAGTGGTGGGGCGTACACGCGTAGCTCTTCGATCTCGGCAACCGAAAAACCGAGCGTTTGTTGCAGGGTAAGTGCGCCATCAACGCCACCGTGCGTGGCACGACCACTCGGAAACGGTTTGTGTGAAAGATGTTCGATTTCTGAGCGTAGCCCCAGTTGATCGAACGCCGATGCGTCCCAATCCGAATCGAACAGTGCGAAATAACCGAAATCTCCTTCGAGAAAATCTCGCGGTCCCTGTATCCCGCGGCATGCTAGATCGATGGCAAGCAGAGCGGCGCGAGTGTTGACGCCAATCTGCAGAGGCAGCATCGGCGAACCTTCGACGTGTGCCTGCATCGTTCCCGAGAGCTGGCTATAACAAAGACCCAGTGCGCTGCGCGTCGTTTCAACGTCTAGGCGCAGTATGTTGGCAATACCCGCGGTAGCGCCCAATGCACCGCACATCGCCGGCCTGAAAAATCGCAGTTTATTTTTGGCGGCACGGCCGATGGTGGTGGCGACATCCACAGCTACGCTGCAGCCGCTGACGAAACGGCGACCATCGATTTGTCCGCGTTGCTCCGACCAAGCCAGCAGGGTCGAGAGGACCACGGCCATCGGATGCACTACGGCAGGCTCGTGTACGCAATCCCACTCCTGATTGTGGATCTGATAGCCGTTGACGAAGGCAGCGGTCACAGCGGGGACTCGTTGTCCCGTTCCCCAGATGCGGCAGTCGGTTGATTGTCCCCATCCGTTCGCTATGTCGATCAGTCCGGTCACTAGCGGGACGCGAGAGCCTGCAAGTGCCACGCCGAGTGAATCCAGTACGAATGTCGACGTTGCCGTGACGGCGCTTGGCGAGAGAGTGTCGAAGCGATGATTGACGACATGCTCGATGAGTTTCGCGGTGACCCGATCAGTCGGACTCACGATCAAGCGCTCCAGGCCCAGAACGTCCAATCAAGCACGGTCGTCTCCGTCTCCGGTGTACCGCGGGCTGCATGGCATTTCGCTGCGATTCGTAGCAGTGCACCGCCGTCGGTAACAGAAATTCGATCGAGGATATAGAAGGTCGTGCGTAAGCGATCGCCCTCAATAACCGGCGCGAGATGATCGCAATTCTCCCACGCGATCAGCGTGAGCAGATTGGGTAGCGCCCGAGTGATCTGCGCGAAACACGTGAAAATGATATGACCCCCGAACACGAGCCGCTCGCCGAGATACGAGACAGCCGAATCAGTGTGGGCCATCGCCATGTTCAAAGATAGGCGTACGAGTTCAGGCGCTGAGGTCACCGTATCGCGCGCCTCTACGATGACTTGATCGCCGACGTTAATCGTGTCGTGACGCCAACCCAGCCATGATTCTGTAGGTTTGAGGTTCCATCCGCGTGGTAGAGCGGCGATGACATCCGCTTGAGTGGTGGCGTTACCGATTTGCTCTAGATCATCCGCATGGCCCGTCGTGGCGGCAGGATTCCGGCAGGGAATCATCGGGCAGCGCCAGAAGTGCAGAACCGTCTCGCCCCGTTGATTCGTGGTGGTCATCTCGAGCGCGACGATGCCGGTTGCTGCGCGATTCGTTTGACTCTTGTTTTGACGTAACCCCACCACTTTCGTTCGCGTATAGAGCGTATCGCCCAAGTGCACGCTGCGATGCAGAATCAAACCACGATAAAAAAGATTTGCTTTGACGCGCTGTGAGGCCCAAGTCGATTGACCGATGGCGATATTGATTGCAAGCAGTGGATGAACCATCGCCGTGCGAGCGCCGGTGACGAGCGTGCTCGTGTGGTGATCGAGCGGTAAACGCAAGCGATCGCCAAACAGTGCTTGATGCCAGGCAGCCTGTCCTGCATCGATGGTGACGGCAGGTGCGTCGAATTCCAAGCCGTGCGTAAAGTCCTCAAAACTAGGTCCAGAGATCGAGTGGGTGGTCACGATGAGAGACTCCTGAAAATCATACGAACGGCAACCAGACACAAAAACAGTCCGAAGACTTGCGTGAGTCGTCGGCGGTCAAGGCGATGAGCGAGTCGTGCGCCGATGGGCGCCATCCAGGTTGAGGTGGGCACGATCGCCATCAGCGCAGAGACACTGACAAGACCCACGGTGGCGCCTGGCATGTCGACGGGCGGATCCGCGAGCAGGTAGCCGATCGTGCCCGGTATCGCGAGCGCCAGTCCGAAGAAGGCCGCCGTCCCAACGGCACGATGAACTGCCATACCCGTAAGGGTCATGACGGGAACCGACAACGTGCCACCGCCGATCCCCATCATGCTGGAGACGGCGCTGATGATGCTTGCGATCAGGTTGCCAGCGAATCCGCGCGGTACCGTTTCTCGTAATCGCCAATGATCGAGTGGCAGCACCATCTTGAGGGCTACGAGTATTGCGACGATCGCAAACATCCCGGCTAGAGTTTGCGCGCTCGCGCGGGCGGCAAGCAGGCTGCCGATCAAGCTACCCAAAAGCAGGCCCGGCAGCCAAGCGCGAGCCAAGGACCAATCGATTCCGTCTCGCGCGTGATGAGCTCGGCTCGAGGCGATCGCGGTGGGGATGATCGTGGCGAGTGACGTCGCAACAGCCACATGCATAGACCCCTCGGGTGGTACGCCGAGATATCTCAATACGAGGTCCAATACTGGGACGAGGATGATCCCGCCGCCAACGCCTAGCAGTCCCGCGACAAGGCCCGCAACGAGCCCCGTTGCGAGTAGTAGAAGGGCCAGCGGCCACAGGTGTAACCAATCCATCACGGACGAAGTCTAGGACATGCCGCGCCTTTCGGTCGGATGACATGATTTACGCGCCGAAACTTGCGCGTGCAGGGCTCTGGCCGATACAGTTAACTAGTTTTTTCAGTGGATTTTCTTACCATCATGGCCGTTTCCTCTCCCGCCGACTGGGTCGTGCACAAGTTCGGCGGATCGAGCGTCGCGGACGCCGATTGTTTCCGTCGAGTCGCCGGCATTCTCGACTCTTGGGTCCCTGCCCGAATGGGCGTTGTGTTGTCCGCCTGCAAAGGCGTCACGGACGGTTTGTTGGCGCTCGTGACCAAGGCCGAGCAACGGGATTTGGGCTGGCGTGACGGTCTCATTGCACTTCGGCAGAGGCACGAGATTGTCGCGAAGTCGTTGCTCGACGCCTCCAAAGTTGATGCCTATCTCGACGCCTTCGATCGTGATCTCCAAGATCTCGAGGGCATCCTGAAAGCCGTCTCATTGACGCGATCGGCCTCTCGCAACGTGACCGATTTGGTATCGGGTTACGGTGAAATTTGGTCGACGCGCCTGTTTCGCGAGTTCTATGCCGCGAGCAGCAAGCGAGGCGGCGAGGTGCGTTGGCTCGACGCACGTGAGGTTGTGGTGGTTGAGTGGGGCCCGCTCGGCCCAATGGTGCAATGGGAAGAGTCACGGCGCCGTATTCAATCTGTGATCCCGAGCAAATTTGATGGCACGCTCATCATCACGGGTTTTATCGCTGCCGATACCCGCGGTGTGCAAACAACGCTCGGTCGTAATGGCAGTGATTTTTCTGCCTCGATCTTTGGCTCGCTGCTCGATGCGCGGGAGATCCATATTTGGACGGATGTGGACGGGGTACTGTCAGCTGATCCACGTCGTGTGCCGGATGCACAAGTCATCGACTCCCTCTCGTACAACGAGGCGATGGAGTTGGCTTACTTCGGCGCGAAGGTCATCCATCCTCAAACTATGGCGCCAGCTGTCGGGCGAGAGATCCCGATTTGGATCCGCAACACCTTTGCACCGGATCATCCCGCCACCTTGATTTGTGCGCGACCGACATCGGCACTCGCCGTCAAAGGTATCACCACCATTGAGAACATCGCGCTCTTGAATCTGGAGGGCGCTGGTATGATCGGCGTGCCGGGAACGGCGCATCGATTATTCGGTGCGCTGCGCGAAGAAGCGATTTCGGTCGTGCTCATTTCTCAGGGTAGTTCCGAACATTCGATCTGCTGCGCGGTTCCGAAAGAGCAGGCGGACCGAGCAGTTGACGTCGTGAGAGCGGCGTTTTCGCGTGAGTTGACGGATGGCCAGATTCAATCGGTCGAGGTAGATCGCGATCTGGCGATTCTGGCTGTGGTCGGCGATGGCATGGCCGGCATGCCCGGTATCTCCGCCAAAGTTTTCAACGCTCTTGGAATGGCCGGCGTTAACGTCCGTGCGATCGCGCAGGGAGCCTCCGAGCGTAATATCTCCGTCGTCGTTCCTGCTAAGGCCGCGACCCGCGCCTTGCGTGCGGTGCATGCGAGCTTCTATCTCTCGGCTCACACGTTGTCGGTCGGTATCATTGGTCCGGGTACGGTCGGAAAAGTATTGCTTGATCAGATGGCCTCGCAGTCCGCGCGGCTGCGTCGTGACTTCAAGTTGGATCTGCGTGTGCGAGGGCTGCTGTCCTCGAAGCGTATGCTGCTGTCGGACAAGGGCGTCGATTTATCACGATGGCAAAGCGAGTTTGCTGCAACTGATCTTACGGCTGATCTCTCGGCGTTCGTCGAGCACGTTGGGGTCGACTATTTGCCGCATCGCGTGATCATCGATTGCACGGCCAGCGGTGAAGTTTCCAAGCATTACGCCGATTGGCTCGCGGCGGGAATTCATATCGTCACACCGAACAAGAAGGCCAACAGCGCGCCCCTTGAGACTTATCGCGAACTGCATCAGGCGCGTCGTATCGGCGGCACCCATTATCTCTATGAGGCGACCGTCGGAGCGGGTTTGCCCGTCGTACAAACGCTGCGCGATTTGCGCGAGACGGGTGATGAGATCACGAGTATCGAGGGAATCTTCTCGGGCACGCTCGCGTATCTCTTCAATGTCTATGACGGATCTCGCGAGTTCAGTGACATCGTTTTAGAAGCGAAGCAGCGCGGCTATACCGAGCCTGATCCACGCGACGATTTGTCGGGCACCGATGTGGCGCGCAAGCTGATTATTTTGGGCCGCGAAATGGGTCTGGACCTCGAGCTCTCGGACGTGCAGGTGGAGAGCCTTGTTCCATCGGGTCTCGAGCAGGGATCGATCGAGGATTTCCTGCAGCGTTTGCCGCAGCACGATGCCGCCATGAAAAGCCGCTTTGAGCGTGCAGCCGCTGAGGGTAAGGTGTTGCGCTACGTCGGTCGTCTAACAGCCGATGGTAAGGCCACTGTAGGGGTGGTGGAGCTTGATCGTAAGCATCCCTTTGCCAACATCGCGTTGACAGATAACGTCGTGCGCTTTGCGACGAGTCGCTACAACAACAATCCGCTGATCGTGCAGGGCCCCGGTGCCGGCCCTGAAGTCACCGCAGGTGGCATCTTCGCTGATCTACTGCGTTTGTCGGCCTATCTTGGAGCTCGACTGTGACGCGTAACACAGCCACCGCATTCGCACCTGCATCCGTTGGTAACGTCGGTATCGGCTTCGACATTCTCGGATTCGCCGTCGATGCTCTGGGTGATCGTGTGTGTGCAATGCGCAGCGAAACGCCGGGCGTGCGCATCACCGGTTGCAGTGGTGTCGTCGCTGATATTCCGCTTGAGGCAGAAAAAAACACCGCGGGGCGCTCGGTCATTGCCCTCGCAGTCGCTGCGAAACCTCAATTCGGTATCGAACTGCATATCGAAAAGGGGATCCCGCTCGGCTCGGGTCTCGGTGGCTCGGCGGCCTCGGCAGTCGCAGCTGTGGTGGCAGCGAATGCGTTGCTCGATCAGCCTTTCGAGAAAATTGATTTGCTGAAGTTCGCGATGCAGGGCGAGGCGGTGGCGAGCGGATCGATGCACGTGGATAACATCGCGCCATCATTGTTCGGTGGTTTGGTGTTGACGGTCGGTATCGACAATCCCCGTGTGAAGCGGATACCGGTACCGAAGGGCATCACTGCCGTGATCGTGCATCCGCACATGTTCCTCGCAACCAAGCAGGCGCGTGCCATTCTCAAGCGGGATGTCGCCATGGCCGACTTCGTATGGCAAACCGCGAATCTTGCCGGCTTCATTTCGGGTTGCTACACCGATGATCTCGAGTTGATCCGAGAAGGTTTGAACGACGTGGTAATCGAACCACAGCGTCGACAGTTAATCCCCGGGTTCACCGCGGTGCGTAATGCCTCGTTGGCAGCGGGCTCCCTCGGATGCTCTATCTCGGGTGCAGGACCTACGATGTTCGCCTGGGCTCAGACGGATGTCGCTGAAGCGGTTCGTTCTGCGATGGTGCAGGAATTTGCACGCCACGGGGTCGAGACTGACCACTGGGTCGTCCGCGTCGAGTCCGATGGCGCTCGCGTCGTTTCTGACTGACGGCGCGGCAATCACGATGCGTTTCTTCAGCACTCGCGGTGAACCCGCCGGCTTGAGTTTGAGCGAGGCGATATTGCGAGGCCTTGCACCCGATGGCGGGCTCTACGTGCCCGATGCGTGGCCAAAGCTCGCACCAGCGGATTTTGATCAATGCGAGACGCTGGCCGACGTGGGTGCACGGCTGATCGCGCCGTTTTCCGAGAGCGATCGTCTGGAGTCGCTCATCGCTGACATCACCGCAGATGCCTTCAACTTTCCCGCGCCACTCGTGCCGGTCACGGGTGGTACTGGCAACGAGGAGCTGCACGTCCTCGAGTTGTTCCACGGACCTACCGCAGCTTTCAAAGATTTTGGCGCTCGATTCTTGGCGGCCACCTTTCAGCGCCTGCGCTCGCCCAGTGACCCCATGGTCAACATTCTCGTGGCGACCTCCGGTGATACGGGTGGTGCGGTTGCTGCGGCTTTCCATCGTCGTCCCGGCATGGCGGTGACGGTTCTTTTCCCCAAGGGTCTCGTCTCTCCGACTCAGGAGCGCCAGTTGACCTGCTGGGGTGACAATGTGCGTAGTTTTGCGGTCGCTGGCACTTTCGACGATTGCCAGCGTATGGTCAAAGAAGCTTTTGTCGATGAATCGTTGAACGCGGCGATGAGTCTCTCGTCGGCCAATAGCATCAACCTGGGACGCTTGTTGCCACAGGCTGCCTATTACGCCGCGACCTCGCTGCAGTACTCGCGCACACACGCGCGCAAACTCAACTTCATCATCCCAAGTGGCAATCTCGGTAATGCGGTTGCCTGTATTTGGGCGCGCCATATGGGCTTGCCGATCGGCCGTATCGTGCTCGCTCATAACGCCAATCGAACGGTCGTGGATTACCTGCGTTCGGGTGAGTGGACTCCCCGCCGAAGTCTGGCCACCTTGGCATCGGCCATGGATGTGGGACACCCCTCGAACATGGAGCGCTTGCGCGCTTTGTATCCGGATATCGGCGAGCTGCGGGATGCCGTGACGGCCGAGTCGGTCGATGATGCGCGCATTGCAGCGCGAATCCGCCTTGATCGTCAGCGATTTGGGCAAACATGGTGTCCGCACACCGCCGTGGCCGCCGAGGTGTGGGCGAGCATGGATGAGGCCGCGCGCCGCGACTTGCCCTGGTGTTTGGTCGCAACGGCATCGCCTGCCAAGTTTCCGGAGATCGTCGAGCCCTTGATTGATTCGACCGTGCTGGTGCCACCGGCTTTGGCGGAATTGCTACAGCGGCCGACTCAAGTCGAACCGCTCGATCCTTCGCTCGATGCCTTGCGGTCGGCTTTGTTGTCCTCGCATCGATGACGATTTCATTTTCTTTGGCTGATCCGACGGGTCTTGTCGTCGCTGCGGCTGTCGCAGGCCTCATCCTTGGTATCGTGGCCGTTGTCGGATACAAGCGTTATCGCGTTCGGCGTGATCGACGGGCTCGTGAATCACGCATCGCCTCTGTTTCAGTCGATTATTTGCGTGACGTCGCGCTGCCAGATGCATCGGGTACCGAGGTGCATCTCGATTATCTATTGCTCACCACTCGCGGCTTGTTGCTTCTAGATGTGCGCGATATCGCCGGTAACGTCTTTGGCTCCGACAGCATGACTGAGTGGACGGTCATGGCCGCAGGCCGACGCTTCACGTTTGCCAACCCACAAGCTGCTCTCTACGACCGAATCGCAGCCGTCAAAGGCTGGGCAGGGACGATTCCTGTCGAAGGTCGAGTTGTTTTTTCCCGTGCAGCAACATTTCCAAAAGGCTTGCCACGCATGACGCTCCGTGAAGAGTCATTGGAAGCGGACTTCCTGCTGGGTGAGAGAGGTCATGCCGAGCGCGTCGTCGCGCCTTGGATGGATGATTGGCAGCAGTTGAAGGCAACGGCTCGCCCGAGCCGTTTCCAGCGCAGCTAATTGACGATCACCGCTTACTCGGCGGGAAACTCAAAGAATTCTCGTGCCGTTCGAGTGGTGTGAGCGGCAAGTTCGTCTAGCGTTTCCCCGCGTGCTGCCGCAACAACTCTCGCGATATGTGGCAGATACATCGGCTCGTTACGGCGAGATTCGGGTTTGGGGCTAAGGTCGCGCGGCAAGAGATAGGGGCCATCGGTCTCTATCATCAATTTACCGACGGGAATGCGCGAGACGAGCTCGCGCAGATGATGTCCGCGCCGCTCATCGCAGATCCAGCCGGTGATACCGATCCAAAGTCCCGTCGCGAGGGACTCATCAAGCTCCGCCGCATTACCCGTGAAGCAGTGCAGTACAGCCCGAGGTAACGACGATGCGCGCTCTGTCAGCATGGCAATGAAATCGGCATGGGCGTCACGTTGGTGCAGAAACAGCGGTTTGCCGGTATCGATCGCCAAATCGAGCTGTTTTTCGAAGGCGCGTCGTTGTTCCGATGGCGAGGAGAAGTTGCGATGGTAATCGAGCCCCGTTTCGCCAACGGCTACGACCCAGGGATGCTCTAGGAGCTCAGTTAGGGTGGCGTGCGCTTGATCGTCATAACCGACCGCATGGTGCGGATGACAACCTGCGGTCGATCGCAAAATACGCGGCGAGAGAGCCACCAAATCGAGCGCGGCCCTGGAGCTTTCAGCGGAGGCGCCGGTGACGATGAATTGCCTGACACCACAATCGAGGGCACGCGAGAGAACGGCGGCACGATCGTGATCGTAGCTGTCGTGAGTGAGGTTAATGCCGATATCGATCAGTTCGAGCATAGCGCGGCACACAGCGCATCGACATCGCCGTCAGTTTGACACCAGGAGACCACGAATCGCGCCTCACCCGAGCCACTCGCGCCCCAGTCGTAGAACTCAAAACCGGCGTTTCGCAGTGCAGCGATGCGAGCGTCCCCCAGTCTGACGAAGACTTCGTTCGCTTGTACTGGATGCATTAGCGCAGAACCCGCAGCGGCTCCGATGCGCTGTGCCAGGGCGTTGGCATGACCTGCAAGCTTGAGCCAAAGATCTCCATCTAGGTACGCAAGCAGTTGTGCGGAGACGTAGCGCGATTTCGACAGCAGATGCGCGGCACGTTTGCGACGAAATTCAAAGTCCGCTACGAGTTGTGGGTCGAAGAAAACCACAGCCTCAGCCGTGAGTGCGCCGTTCTTGGTGGCACCGAAGGACAGTACGTCAACTCCCGCGCGCCAAGTCAGATCGGCGGGCGAGCAGCCCAGCGAGGCGACGGCATTGGCAAAGCGGGCTCCGTCCATGTGCACTTTGAGGCCTCGCTCATGCGCGAGCCTCGTGAGCACTCGAAGTTCCGCGGGTGTATATACCGTGCCGAGTTCGGTCGCCTGCGTAATCGACAGCGCGCGCGGCTGAACGGTATGCACTGAGGTCGGGTTGGCATCGAGCGTGCGGGCAAGCATCTCTGGGGTGACCTTTGCTCCGTCACCGCCCATGCAGATCAGTCTTGCGCCGGCCGACATAAACTCTGGAGCGCCGCATTCATCGCGCACAATGTGCGCTTCTTCGTGCGTCAAGATTGCCCCCCAAGGTGGGACGAGCGTCGCGAGTGACAGCGCATTGGCAGCCGTGCCGGTCGAAACGGGGAACACGCGAACGTCGTGCTCGAACAGCTGCTCGAAGCGCGCCTGAAGCTTGATCGTCCAGTGATCATCGCCGTAGCCGCGTGCATACCCTTCATTGGCCGCCTGTAATGCCGCCATGATCGCCGGTGCTACCGGTGCCGTATTGTCGCTCTTGAAATAGATCGCCATGGGGCGCGAATGCTAACTCATGCCGCTATCATGTGGCGCATCATGAGCGAGTTACCGATCGAGATTCGCCGTAGCCGTCGGGCACGTCGGTTGTCGGCCCGAGTGCATCTCGATGGTCGTGTCGAGGTGGTGGCGCCGTTGTATGCGCCGGGTGTGATCGTCGATGACTTCATCGCGCGTCATCGAGCGTGGATGGATGCGCGCCGAACGGAACGACTCCAGCAGTGGGTCGTCGAGGCGTTTCCACCTCAGCAACTCGAGCTGCAAGCGCTCGACGAGCGTTGGCGGGTCAGTAAAGTCGTGTCCCAATCGTCACGCATGCATTGGCAAGAAACTGCGGATCGGGAGCTGCAGCTGCATCTGCCCGAGGGTGCCAATCGCATGCAGTCTCGAGTCTTGCTGCTCGAATGGTTGCGTCATTATCTGAGACCGCACTTTGAGCGGCGGTTGAGCACATTGGCCGCGTGCCACGGATTTCATTACGAGTCGATGCAACTGCGGCGTCAACGAACGCGCTGGGGCTCGTGTTCCAAGCGCGGTGTCATCAGTCTGAATCTTTGTGGGGCATTCCAGGCGCCCGAGGTGCTCGACTATTTGATGCTGCACGAGCTCGTCCATACGCGCCATATGAACCATTCTGATCGCTACTGGAAAGCGGTCGAAGCGGTTTGTCCTGCGTGGCGGGAGCTCGATCTGGCGCTAACGCGTGGCTGGCAGCACGTGCCTCAGTGGATATTCCGTTAGATCGCGACGCGTCGCTGGCGTGCTCGATATAGCCTGTAACCGAGCAGGGCGAGTAGGACTGCTGCGTAGATCAAGGGTTCGGTGACATCCAGTTTGACCTGCCAGTAGTAATGCCAGACGGCCAGAATCGCGACCGGGTAAATCGCCGCATGCCATCGTTGCCAGCGGCGCCCCATGCGACGCATCGCCCGATCGGTCGAGGTGGCTGCCATTGGCAGCATGCCGATCAAAGCGACTAGGCCCACGATGATGAACGGACGCTTGGCGATCTCCGCTCCAAGATCGCTCCAGTCGAGACCGAGTTCGAGGATGGCATATACCAATAGATGCAAGCTCGCGTAGGCGAAGCTCGTGAGTCCCGCAACTCGTCGACACCACAAAAATTCGATGCGTCCGGTCAATTCTTGTAATGGTCGCATCGCCAGCGTCAGCCAGAGTGCATTGAGCGCGGTCTTGCCGCTACTGTGCAAAAGTTCGCGGCTGGGGTTAGGGCCTAGCGATTGACTGGCGAACTCGAATAGCGCGATGGCCATCCAGGTGATTGGCACGAGCGCTATCAGCAAGGCGAGTTGCTCGACGCCACGCCGAGTCAGATGCGGGCCCGACGCGACGGCCATCAATAAAATCGACGCAAGTCGAGTCCGCGATAGAGCGCCGCGACTTCGTTGGCGTAGCCATTGAAGGGTAGCGTGTCGATGCGCGAGCCAAACAAGCTTCCCCCGAGGCGACGCTCCTTCGCTTGGCTCCAGCGGGGATGATCGACGGCGGGATTTACATTGGCATAGAAACCATATTCGTCGGGAGCCGCCTTGTTCCAGCTTGTGGCGGGTTGCTTCTCGGTGAAGCGAATTCGGACGATCGACTTGACGCTCTTGAATCCGTATTTCCAAGGGACGATCAGGCGTAGTGGCGCGCCGCTCTGGTTCGGTAGCCAGCGTCCGTGCAGGCCGACAGTCAACAAAGTGAGCGGATGCATCGCCTCGTCGATACGCAGAGCTTCGACGTATGGCCAATCGATGACGCGAGATCGCTGTCCGGGGAACTGTTTGGGGTCGAGTAGCGTTGTGAACTCGACGAACTTCGCACGCGAGGTGGGCTCGAAGCGTGTCAGCACATCCTTCAAAGGGATGCCGAGCCACGGGACGACGCGAGACCAGGCCTCGACGCAGCGGAAGCGATAGATCCGCTCCTCGAGCGCATGGGGTTTCAGGATGTCCTCCAGCGCATACCGGCCGGTCTTAGCGGCTTCGCCCGTAATCTCGACTGACCACGGTCTCGGCCTGAATGAGCCTGAGCGTTCGGATGGATCCGACTTATCGAGACCGAACTCATAGAAGTTGTTGTAGGTCGTGATTTCTTCCCAGGTGTTGGGCGCTTCATTCACCGACCAGCGCGGGTTTCTGCGAAAGCTCGGTGGCGCCACGGGAGTCGCTGCGCTGCGGGTGCTGACGGCGGCGGGCTGTGCGATCGCCGACTGGGCAAGAAGGGTGGCTCCGGCTCCGGCAACGAGCCCCGTTAACACCTCTCGGCGCGATGTCGGCGGCGTGCAGAGCTCTCTGGGAGTGGGCTCGATCTGCGATGGAGCGATCTTGGGAAATATGAACTTCGCCATTTTAAGTCCTTTTAAAACAGGAAATTACGACCAATATTTAAACTCAACTGGAAGTTTGCCGGCAGCCCTGCGCAAGCGCTTGCCGGGGTTGATCAAGACCGCGCGATCCACGAGCTTCAGGTGATCGAGATCGGGTGTCGAGTTTCCATAGCCTACCAAGCGCTTGCCTGGATGGCGTAATGCAAGTTGCTTGAGCTGTCGCGCCTTTTCGACGTCACGCACATTGGTGGCGGCCAGTTGGCCATCGAGCCTGTCGTCATCACCCCAGCGTACCGGAGTGCAAACGTACTCACTGAAACCCAGGGCTTCGGCGATTGCGGGAACATAGAGATCCACCGTGGCCGACATCAGCACGAGATGATCCCCGGCGTGACGATGACGTTCGATCGCCGTGAGTGCCTCGGCGAAGACGCCGCGCTTCAGTAACTTGGGTACGTAGTGTCGATTCCATGACTCGATAGTGTCGCGCGCAACGCCACCTAGGATTTTGGAGATCAAAGCGCCCTTGAGTCGGCCGCGATCGCGATCCAACACAAAGCGCAGGATGTCAGGCAGAACGCCGATAAAACGAATCAGTCGCAGCGGATGGCGCAGTGCAAATCCGGTGATATAACCCGAGAGAGTGTCGCGACGGGTGATGGTTCCGTCGAGATCGAAGAAGACGAGTAGAGGGGCAGGCTCGCGCGGATGATCGAGAACGTCCACGCGAGCCTGTTCGCTGTTACTTGCCGCGACGCGCTACCTTACGAGCGGTTTTCTTCGCTCGCGCCGGCGCCTTCGCTTTAGTTTTAGCCTTGACCTTGACCTTGACCTTGGCCTTGGGCTTAGCCTTGGCTTTGGTCTTAGCCTTCGTCTTTGCCTTGGTCTTACGCTTGGCTTGAGACTTGCCTTTGCCACCGCTGACAGCGAGTTGGCGCAAGACGTACTGCAAGATGCCGCCGTGGCGGTAGTAGTCGCGCTCCTTCGGCGTATCGATACGAATGCGTACTTCGAACACGATGGGCTTGCCACCGTTTTCCGGCGTGGCGGTGACTTTGACCGTGCGCGCCTCGGCATTCTTCAGGTCACCGAAGTCGAAGATCTCTCGGCCGGTGAGTCCCAACGATTGCGCGTTCTGACCATTCACGAACTGGCAGGGGATGACGCCCATGCCGATGAGGTTCGAGCGGTGGATGCGCTCGAAGCTCTCGGCGATCACAGCTTTGACGCCGAGCAGCATCGTGCCCTTGGCAGCCCAGTCGCGCGAGGAGCCCGTGCCGTATTCTTTGCCGGCCAGCACCACGAGCGCAGTGCCCGCCTCTTGGTACTTCATCGACGCATCGTAGATGGACATCGTCTCGTTGGTGGGCAAGTGGACGGTGACGCCACCTTCGGTGCCCGGCGCCAGTAAGTTACGCAGGCGAATGTTGGCAAAGGTGCCGCGCATCATGACTTCGTGGTTGCCGCGGCGCGCACCATACGAGTTGAAGTCGACCTTCTCGACGCCATGGGCTTCAAGATACTTGGCAGCCGGGCTGCCGCGTGCGATGTCGCCGGCGGGCGAGATGTGGTCGGTCGTCACCGAATCGCCGAGCAGTGCCAAGGCACGCGCGGCCTTGATCGGCTGAACCGGCTGCGGCTGCATTTGCATCCCGTCGAAGTACGGCGGATTACGCACATAGGTCGATTTCTCGTCCCAAGTGTAGAGCTTGCCCGCCGGGACCTTGATCGCGCGCCAGTTGGCATCGCCTGCAAAGACGTCACCGTAGCTGCCGCGGAACATCTTCGAGTCAATCGAGGCGCGAACCGTCTCTGCCACTTCTTGCGGGGACGGCCAAATATCTTTGAGGAAAACCGGCTTGCCATTGCGGTCGTTGCCGAGCGGCTCGCTGTTCAAATCGATATCGGTGGTGCCAGCAAGCGCGTACGCAACCACGAGCGGCGGCGAGGCGAGGAAGTTCATTTTGACTTCCGGGTGCACACGGCCTTCGAAGTTTCGATTACCCGAAAGCACTGAGGTCGCGATGACATCGCCGGCTTTGACGGCCGCCGAAATCTCGGGCTTCAACGGTCCGGAGTTACCGATACACGTCATGCAACCGTAGCCGGTGACGTAGAAACCGACCTTGGCGTAGTCGTCGAGTAGTTTGGCCTTGGTGAGGTAGTCGGTGACAACTTTAGATCCCGGCGAGAGACTGGTTTTGACCCAGGGTTTCGCCTTCAAGCCTTTCGCAGCGGCGTTGCGTGCGAGCAAGGCTGCGCCGAGCATGACCGACGGGTTGGAAGTGTTGGTGCAGCTCGTGATGGCCGCGATGAGTACCGCTCCATCTTTGACCTCGAAACTTTGCTTGCCAGTAACCTTGCCAACGCCTTTGGCGGAGGGGTTTTTCTTGGCTCGCTCCTCGGCCATCTGCGCGTGGGCCTTGCCGTAGACTTGTTTTAGCAAACGCAGCGGCACGCGATCCTGCGGGCGCTTGGGGCCCGCGAGTGAGGGCTCGACGGTGCTGAGATCCAGTTCGAGCACGTCGGTGTAGTCGGCTTGTGGCGCACCGTTATAGCGCCACATGCCTTGCGCCTTCGCATAGGCTTCAACCAGCGCGATCTGTTGTTTGCTGCGACCTGAGAGCTCGAGATAGCGCAGGGTTTCTTCATCGATCGGGAAGATGCCGCAGGTGCTGCCATATTCCGGCGCCATGTTGGCAATCGTGGCGCGATCGGCGAGCGGGAGGTTCGCGAGGCCGTCACCAAAGTATTCGACGAACTTCTCGACGACACCTTTCTTGCGCAGCATTTCCGTGACGGTGAGCACGAGATCGGTGGCCGTGGCACCCGGTTGCAGTTGGCCCGTGAGTTTGAAGCCGACGACCTGCGGGATGAGCATGGTGACGGGTTGTCCGAGCATCGCCGCTTCCGCCTCGATGCCACCGACGCCCCAGCCGAGAACGCCAAGACCATTGATCATGGTGGTGTGCGAGTCGGTGCCGACGAGCGTGTCAGGGTAAGCCTGCAGTTTCTTGCCATCCTTGTTTTCGAACACGACGCGTCCGAGGAACTCGAGATTGACCTGGTGCACGATGCCAGTGTTCGGCGGGACAACTTTGAAATTGCGGAAAGCAGTCTGACCCCAGCGCAAGAACGAATAGCGTTCGCCGTTGCGTTGGAATTCGATTTTGGTGTTCTTGCCCAGCGAATCAGCGGCGCCGTAATGATCGACTTGCACCGAGTGGTCGATGACCAGTTCCGCCGGCGCGAGCGGGTTTACTTTCTGGGGATCTCCGCCGAGCTTGCGAATTGCTTCGCGCATGGCAGCAAGGTCCACCACGCAGGGTACGCCCGTGAAGTCCTGCATGATGACGCGCGCAGGCGTGAAGGAGATCTCGTGATTCGGGGTGGCACCGGCTTTCCAGTTGAGCAGCGCGTCGATGTCTTTGCGCGTGACGTTCACGCCATCTTCGAACCGCAGCAAATTCTCGAGCAAAATCTTGAGCGAGTAGGGCAGTCGTGCCACTTTTTTCTGCGGCAGCGCGGCGAGGCTCCACATCTCGTAAGAACGCGAGCCTACTTTCAGTGACTTGCGCGCGCGGTAACTGTCGGCCATCGGAAACCCCCGGAAACAGGTGAACTGGGCAAAAAACGAAACGAAATTATAGCGATTCGATGACCGCGCCGCCCAGACAGCGCGTTCCCTGATAGAGAACGGCGAACTGGCCTGGCGTGACCGCTCGCTGCGCTACATCGAATCGCAACTCGATGCCGCCGTCGACTTGTGGTTCGACGCGGCAGGGTTGATCTGGCTGTCGGTAACGTAGCTTGACACTCGCATCGAACGGCACCGCCGGCGCCTCGATCAGCCAGTGCATCGGGCCGGTCTTGACCCAGTGCGTCTGCATCAATGGGTGATCGTGCCCTTGAACGGCGATCAACACGTTACGCGCGAGATCCTTGCGCGCGACATACCACGGTGCTTCCTCATGACCACGTCGTCCGCCAATTTCGAGCCCGCCACGCTGGCCGAGCGTGTAGAAGGCGAGCCCGCGATGCGTTCCGACGCGATCGCCTTCGGCGGTTTCGATCGCCCCGGGTTTCTCAATTACATACTGCGCGAGGAATTCACGAAAGGGTCGCTCGCCGATGAAGCAGATTCCGGTGCTGTCGGGCTTATCGTAAACCGGCAGACCCGCCGCTCGAGCCTCGGCTCGAACCTCCGCTTTGCGCGAGTCGCCAAGTGGAAACAACGCCGCTTGTAGTTGCGGCAGCTCTAAGGCGTGTAAGAAATACGACTGGTCCTTATCCAAATCGACGGCTTTGTGTAGTTCGACCCGATCGGTGCCTTCTACCCGGCGCGCGTAGTGTCCGGTGGCGAACCGTTCGCCGCCGAGGCGACGCACATGCTCGAGGCAGACGCCGAACTTGATTTCGCGGTTACACAGAACATCGGGGTTGGGTGTTCTGCCGGCGCGGTACTCGGTGAGAAAGTAATCGAAAACGCGTTGCCGATAAGCGTCAGCGAAATCCACTCGATGCAGCGGGATGTCGAGTTCGCGGCAGACTGCTCGGGCGTCCTGATAGTCCTCGGCGATCGTGCAGTAGGCGTCGTCCTCGGCCCAGTTGGCCATGAACAATCCCTGGAGCTCATGCCCCTCGCGACGCAGTCGAAGCGCCGCGACTGCCGAGTCGACGCCGCCTGAGAGACCGACGACAACCTTCATCGCGCCACGTTCAGCCGCCCTCCGCGAGGCGCGTCGCCAAGCCGAGGTAACTCCCGGGCGTCATGGCAGCAAGGCGTGATTTGCTCGCGTCGTCGATTGGTAGCGTGGCGACGAAATCGCGATACGCGACACCGTCAACGCGGCGACCGCGTGTGAAGTCTTTGAGCAGTTCGTAGCCGTTCGGGACACCATGCGCGCGCAACACGGTCTGCACGGCCTCACCGAGCACTTCCCAAGCATCCGCGAGATCGACCGCCATGCGCGCGGGATCGGGTTCGACTTTGCCGAGGCCACGCTGCAGAGCGCGCAGGGCGACCAAGACGTGTCCGAGCGCGACACCGACATTGCGCAGGACCGTGGAGTCAGTCAGGTCGCGCTGCCAGCGTGAAATCGGCAGCTTGTCAGCGAAATGCCGAAGCAGCGCGTTGGCGATACCGAGGTTCCCCTCGGCGTTCTCGAAGTCGATGGGATTCACCTTGTGGGGCATCGTCGATGAGCCGACTTCGCCGGCGACGGCGCGCTGCTTCAAATACCCCAAGCTGATGTAGCCCCACATGTCGCGGGAGAAATCGACGAGTACGACATCGAGGGCGGCGAGGGCGTCGGCGTATTCTCCAATCCAATCGTGCGGTTCGATTTGAGTCGTGAGCGGATTGTGAGTGAGTCCCATGGACTCGACGAAACGGCGTGAAAGCGAAGCCCAGTCATCCTGCGGTGCCGCAGCGACATGCGCGTTGAAGTTGCCAACAGCGCCATTCCATTTGCCGAGAACGGCGACGCCGCTCCAGCGATGAATGCCGCGAGCGAGGCGAGCCGCCACGTTCGCCCATTCTTTGCCCAGCGTTGTCGGACTTGCCGTTTGGCCGTGCGTCCGCGAGAGCATCGGCAGGTTCGCATGCAATTGCGCAAACTGCTGCAACTGCCTCTCGACGGCACGAAATTCTTCGATTAACAAGGCGCGCGCATCGCGCAGCAGCCGTGCATAAGCCAGATTGTTGATGTCTTCCGAGGTGCAGCCGACGTGTACGAGTTCCAGGACCTCGGGCGATGCGCCGGCGGATGCCAGTTGATCTCGGACGTAGTACTCGACCGCTTTCACATCGTGGTTGGTGCGCTGCTCGATCGCTTTGACGGCGATGGCTGCGGTGGCGGGCGGCGATTTCGAAAGTTCGACCGCGACATCGCGCAAGGCTCCCGTGATCTGCGCAGCGGCCGGCAGGCCGGTCGGATGCGTGTCAGAGAGGAAAATCAGCCAGTCGGCTTCGATGCGAATGCGTTCGCGGATCAGAGCGCTCTCGGATAGATGCGCGCGCAACGGAGCGGTGCTTTTGGCGTAGCGCCCATCGAGGGGGGAGAGAGCATCAAGTGCGTCGAGTGACATTCGGATCAGACCGGCGGGATGGAGTAGAATGTGAATGATAACCCATGAATTCCCTTGATCTGGTTTCACTCGATGATGCGGCGCTGAAAGCGCGCATCCGAGAGCACGTATTGCCTGAGCCATGCGCCACGCCGCGCGAGGATTGGCGCTACGGCGCGTTGAGCCCGGAGCGACGCCAGGAACTCCGCAGTTTCTTTCCCGCTCAGCCGACGCCGGCGGCTGTGTTGGTGCCGATCGTAGAGCACGACAGCGGGCTCACCATTTTGTTGACCCGCCGCGCGGATCATCTGTCGCAGCACCCGGGGCAAATCAGTTTCCCAGGTGGTCGGGTCGATCCGACCGACCAGGACATTACGAGTGCCGCACTGCGCGAAACCGAGGAAGAGATCGGTTTATCCCGGGCGCAAATCGAGTTAGCCGGTTTTCTGCCTGATCACTTGATCATCAGCGGATACCGCGTGACGCCGGTCGTCGGATTCATTCGCCCAGGCTTTAACCTGCAACTCGACCCCGCTGAAGTCGCCGGGGTCTTCGAGATGCCACTACGTCATCTGCTCGATGAGCGTAATCACGTTCGGCGCCTGCGGCATTTTCAGGGCTCTGATATTGAATTGACTGACGTCCCGTTCGGCCCGCACCACATTTGGGGTGCAACCGCGGGGATGTTGTTGACGCTGTATCGCGTGTTACGCGGTGAGGATCGTTGAGATGTCGATGGAACAACTGCTTGCCGTGATGCGTCGATTGCGAGACCCGCAAGGTGGTTGCGCATGGGATCTCGAGCAGACGATGCGCAGCATCGTGCCGCATACGCTCGAAGAGGCGTACGAAGTCGCCGATGCGATAGAGCGCGATGATCCCGCGGCAGTACGTGATGAGCTGGGTGATCTTTTATATCAAGTGGTGTTTCTCGCGCGCATCGCCGAGGAATCGGGCCAGTTCGATTTCGACGAAGTGGCGCGCGCGATCGCCAATAAGTTGGTGCGGCGTCATCCGCACGTGTTCGGTAGCCAGCAAGCGTTGACGGCCGATGAGCAGACCCTGGCATGGGAAGGCTTCAAGCAAAACGAGCGTGCTGAGGCCGGTGAGCGGGGCACACTCGACGGTGTTGCACGCGCATTGCCGGCGCTGACGCGGGCCGTCAAGCTCGGCAAGCGGGCGGCACGCGTGCATTTCGATTGGCCGGACGCTTCGCATATGCGGGCCAAGCTCGACGAGGAGCTGGCTGAGTTCGAGGAAACTTTGCGCGAGCGGCAGTCGGTTGAGAGGCAGAGCGAGGAACTCGGAGACCTCCTATTCGTGGTCGCGAATTGGGCGCGGCACCTCAAGCTTGACCCGGAGGCGTCACTGCGAGCGGCCAATGCCAAGTTCGAAAGTCGCTTTCGGTATATGGAGTCGATCGCGCGCGACCGCGGTTTGGTTTTGGAGCAATTGGATCTCGATACTTGGGAAGCGCTGTGGCAGGAAGCAAAAACAGCGGAAAAAGCCGCTAAATCAGCATAGAATCGTCTCGTTATGAAAACTCCCGAACATCAGGCTTGGAATCCGACCAGTTGGCAGACGCGTCCCGCGCAGCAACAACCGTCGTATCCCGACCAAGCCGCATTGCTCGAGGCGGTCGCGCAACTGTCGCGTTTGCCGCCGATTGTGGTGTCTTGGGAGGTCGAGCGTCTTCGAGAGGATTTGGCCGCAGCCCAGCGCGGTGAGAGCTTCCTTTTGCAAGGGGGTGATTGCGCCGAGAGTTTCGACGACTGCCAGTCCGACAAGATTGCCACGCGCTTGAAGATCTTGTTGCAGATGAGTCTCGTGCTGACGCACGGCATGAAGAAGCCGATCATCCGCGTGGGACGCATGGCCGGCCAATACGCCAAGCCGCGCTCTGCCGACACCGAAACACGAGATGGCGTGACGCTGCCGTCGTACCGCGGCGACATCGTCAACCAGGCCGAGTTCACCCCTGAGGCGCGCCGGCCAGATCCGAGCCTGTTGTTGCGTGGCTATGAGCGCGCAGCGCTGACGCTGAATTTTGTCCGCGCGCTGATCGACGGCGGTTTTGCCGATCTGCATCACCCGGAATACTGGGACCTAGGATTCGTGGGTCACTCGCCGCTGAAGGCCGAGTACGAGCGGATCGTTGCGTCTGTTGCTGACGGCTTGGAGTTTTTTGAAACGATCAGCGCGAAAGAGGTTCATCAGGCGCTGCGTGCCGAGTTTTACTCGAGTCACGAGGCGCTGATCCTGCACTACGAGCAGGCTCAGACGCGTTTCATTCCGCGCTCTCAGCGCTGGTACAACCTCTCAACTCACATGCCCTGGATCGGCATGCGCACGGCGCAACTCGATGGCGCGCACGTCGAGTATTGCCGGGGCATTGCCAATCCGATCGGCATCAAGATCGGCACGGCGATGGACGCAGGATGGCTACAACGTCTGGTGACGACGCTCAATCCGCAGAACATACCGGGCAAACTGGCGCTGATTCATCGCTTCGGCGCGAAGGACATCGAAACCGCCTTGCCGAAGGCCGTGCAGGCCGTTCGTGGCACGGGCCACTCGGTCTTGTGGGTGTGCGATCCGATGCATGGCAACACCGAGAACAGCCAGAGTGGATTAAAGACGCGCCGCTTCGAGAATATTTTGAAAGAGCTCGAGTTGAGCTTCCGCATTCATCAGGATCTTGGCTCGCATCTCGGTGGTGTGCACATTGAGCTGACCGGTGAGGACGTGACCGAGTGTACGGGTGGGGCCCGTGGCCTGTCAGACGCCGACTTGCAGCGCGCCTACAAATCCACCGTGGATCCGCGGCTCAATTACGAGCAGTCGTTGGAGCTCGCGATGTTGATCGCAGATCGCGCACGGGTTGAGCGTCGCCGCAGCTGATCTCGCGCGGGCAACCGCTGCTGCGGGGGCAGATCACGCTCGCCGCGGAGTCTAGCGCACGCGCAATCCAAGCGATGTTGAGCACGTGGCTCACGGTTCGAATGGCTGCAGCCGCTTCCGGTGGAACTTTGCCAACCCCCTTGCCGCGCCGGCAGCTCTCGTCGATCGCATCGATCAAGGCGCGCGCATCGTGGCCCTGAGCCTCGAGCGCCGGAGCGAGATCCACTCCCACCGACAGGACGTGCGATACATCTGCTGCATCCTGCGTACGCAGCGAATGACAGCAATAGAGCTTGGGGTCGCCGCCGTCACGCATGATGGAGATCTGCGAGACCGGCTTGTGCTCAGCCGCAAGCGCTTCGGGCGTATCGCGTAGCAATCGAAAGACGGCCCAGTTGGGGCAGGGGTCGGGCACGAGGCTCATGTTGCCCCAGGGCAAGGGGATGCCATTACCGCGATAGACGGCGCGTAAGAATCCGGGTGAATAGCCATCAAAGAAATGCCAGTGTCGATAGGGTGACACCGCCGTCATGCGGCGCATCATCACCGCCGGCGTCACGCCGAGCTTATGGCAGGCCGCGATTTCATGGTGCTCACGTACCAAGAATTGGCGTAGCGGTTGCTTTGGGCAAAGCAGCGCGCCTGCGAAGGCGCTGCATTCGAAGTCGCGCCAGGCCAACAGCACATCGCGCGGCGCCATCGCCGCGGCATCGACGGTTGTAGATTCCTCCACCGTAGCGCTGGTGGCGCTGTGTGGCGGGACGACACCGTCCGCGCCATGCAAAATCTTGTGTCCAATGAAAAAGGCGAGGGTGTATTTAAGACGCGCTTCTTGACCGCGCAGACGCCGATTGATGACGATCGTGCCGGGTGCTTCGAAACGGGCGCGCAAGAGTTTGGATTGTGGGTTGCGTCGATCTTCTTCGATCCACCGAATGGTGAGCCCAAGGTCGGCAACGATCTTCAGTACTTCGTCGAGCCCTAGCGGCATTCGTCGCCGACCGACCGATTCGGCCGCGCGCTCAATATCCGGAAAGTCGTTTTGTCGCGCCTCTTGCCAGACGCGCACGAGCAGCCGGGCAAATTGTCGACCGCTAGTTCCGGTCTGAGCGAGTAGCTCCGGCAATGCCGACTGCAGCAATTCTTTGGAGAATAAGAAGGCGGGCTCAAGTGGCATCACGGTGGCCACGCCGCCTCGGCCCTTGCGTGGCGGACTAGCCGGTTGCGCCTCCGTTCGGTCGAGAAACCAGCTGACCTCTTTGCCGAAGACTTGCGCGAGCACCTGCAGCATCTGCGCCGAGGGGACGCGCTTACCAGTCTCCACCATGCTGAGGTACGAGACAGACGGCGCGTGTTCGGAGTTCAGCTGGACGCAGCGCGCAGAAACCTCGTCGAGCGTCAGACCGTTGCGCTTGCGCAAACTGCGCAGCTTGGAGCCGAGGAAATGTCCTTGTCGCAGCAATCCAGCCATGCGTGAAATTCACACTGTGAAATTTCTATTGTGTAAATACTCTCACTAATACCGCTAGAGTTCAATCGTCGCCTCCGATCACGAGACCTGCCGATGAGCTCTTACCAACTCGATTTCGCCCCGGGCGTTCCTAGCCGTCCGGCCGACGAGGGCATCCTGACCCCCGATGCGGTCGCATTCTTGGCCGAACTCGTCGCTCGGTTCGGACCGCGCGTCGAGCAGTTGCTGCGGTCACGTGAGCAACGCCAGGCGCGACTCGATGCGGGCGAGATGCCGGATTTTTTGGCTGAGACGCTCTCTATTCGACAAGGTGACTGGAAGGTCGCCCCGATTCCTGCAGACCTACAAGATCGCCGGGTCGAGATCACGGGTCCGACCGATCGCAAGATGATCATCAACGCGCTCAACTGTGGCGCGAAAGTATTCATGGCCGACTGCGAGGATTCGCTCGCGCCATCGTGGGATAACGTGATCTCGGGCCAAGCGAACTTGCGTGATGCCGTCGCTCGTCGTATCGATTTCACGAGCCCCGAGGGCAAGCGCTATGCGCTGAATGATCAGGTCGCGGTGTTGTTCGTCAGACCTCGCGGCTGGCACCTCGAGGAGAAGCATCTGCTGGTCTCGGGTAAGCCCGTGCCTGGGGCGCTCGTCGATTTCGGGCTCTATCTGTTTCACAACCACAGCGAGTTGGCGGCACGCGCGACCGGGCCCTATTTCTATCTCCCGAAGATGGAGAGCCATCGCGAGGCGCGTCTTTGGGCCGAGGTATTCGACTTTGCGGAGCGGCGCCTGGGTCTCGCGCACGGCACTATCAAATGCACCGTATTGATCGAGACGATTCTGGCTGCGTTCGAGATGGACGAAATCCTGTTCGAATTGCGCGACTACATCGTGGGTCTCAACTGCGGTCGTTGGGATTACATCTTCAGCTTCATCAAGAAGTTCGCGAAACGCGCCGATTTCCTTCTGCCCGAGCGTCGCCTCGTCACCATGACAACGCATTTCATGCGTTCCTACTCGTTGCTTTGCATCCGGACCTGTCATCGTCGTGGTGCTTTCGCCATGGGTGGCATGGCCGCGCAGATCCCGATCAAAAACGATCCGCTCGCCAACGAAGCTGCGCTCTCAAAAGTACGTACAGACAAAGAGCGAGAGGCCGGTGACGGGCATGATGGCACTTGGGTGGCGCACCCGGCGCTCGTGCCGATTGCGATGGAAGTATTCGATCGGCTGATGCCGACACCGAATCAAGTGCACCGCCTTCGCGATGATGTGGTGGTGTCGGCCGATGATTTGTTGCGAGTACCTGAGGGCTCAATCACGGCGGAAGGCTTACGCGACAATGTGAGTGTGTCGCTGCAGTACATGGCGGCCTGGTTGTGCGGCAACGGTTGTGTGCCTATCAATAATTTGATGGAAGATGCCGCAACCGCGGAAATTTCTCGTGCGCAAATTTGGCAGTGGATCCGTCATCCGGGCGGTGTGCTGGCCGATGGTCGGAAGGTGACAGCAGAGCTATTCCGGCAGGAGTTGCGCACGGAGCTCGCGCGTCTGCGAGAGTCTTTTGGTGAAACCGTTTTCGTTGCTGGAAAGTACACCGAGGCCGCTGCGCTTCTCGATGAAATCACCACGGCGTCCGAGTTCGCCACGTTCTTGACACTCGCGGCTTACCGCGAGCTTGCCTGACCTTCGACCTACCCCCTAGAGACCGAGTGAGGATTACCATGCGTTTGAAGAGTGCCGACGAATTGCAACAAGAATGGTCCACGAGCCCGCGCTGGAGCGGTGTGCAGCGTGGTTACAGTGCGCAAGATGTCGTGCGGCTGCGTGGCACCGTGGCAATCGATCATTCGCTTGCGCGTCTCGGTGCCGAAAAGTTGTGGCGCAGCATGGCAATCGAGCCCTATGTCAACGCGCTCGGTGCTTTGACGGGCAATCAAGCGATGCAGCAGGTGCGAGCGGGGTTGAAAGCGATCTATCTCTCAGGCTGGCAGGTGGCCGGTGACGCCAATCTCGCGGGAGAAATGTATCCGGATCAATCACTATATCCCGCGAACTCGGTACCCCAGGTAGTTCGTCGTATCAACAATACTTTGCTGCGTGCAGATCAACTACATCACGCCGAAGGTGATGATTCGATCGATTGGCTGCAGCCGATCGTCGCGGATGCTGAGGCGGGCTTTGGCGGTGTGTTGAACGCCTTCGAGTTGATGAAGGGCATGATCGAGGCGGGCGCCGCCGGTGTGCACTTCGAGGATCAACTCTCGTCGGCCAAAAAATGTGGTCACATGGGCGGTAAGGTGCTGGTCCCGACGCAAGAAGCCGTGAGCAAACTCGTCGCGGCCCGCTTGGCAGCCGACGTGTGTGACGTTCCGACTATCCTGGTTGCACGTACCGATGCTGAGAGTGCGAATCTTCTGACGGCGGATGTCGATGAGCGTGATCGTCCCTTCATCGATGAGAGCCGTGGACGAACGTCAGAGGGGTTCTTTTATGTTCGCGCCGGACTCGAGCAAGCGATCGCGCGCGGTCTTGCCTATGCGCCGTACGCCGATTTGCTTTGGTGCGAAACCGGCACGCCCGATTTGACCGAGGCGAAGCACTTCGCCGAGGCGATCCATGCGAAGTTCCCCGGGAAGTTGTTGGCCTACAACTGTTCGCCGTCGTTCAATTGGAAGAAGAAACTCGATGATGCAACGATCGCGAAGTTTCAGCGTGAACTCGGTGCGATGGGCTACAAGTTCCAGTTCATCACGCTCGCCGGCTTCCACGCGCTTAACTTCTCGATGTTCCAGCTGGCCAAGGGCTATCGGGAGTCGCAGATGTCGGCGTACGTGAGTTTGCAGCAAGCCGAGTTTGCCGCTGAGAAAGACGGCTACACGGCGACTAAGCACCAGCGCGAAGTCGGTGCGGGCTATTTCGACGACGTGACGCAAACCGTTTCGGCAGGCCGGTCCTCGGTCACGGCCATGAAGGGATCGACGGAAGAGGAGCAATTCGACGTCGCTTGATTCTCGCTTGCTCGGTTAGAATCCGCGCCCTTCGCAGGGTCAAGGGCGCGGATTTTTCATGAAGTACGAGTTCATCCAGGTGCCGACAAACGGCACTCGCATTACCGTCAATGCGGACGGCAGTCTTAACGTTCCTGATCGTCCGATTATCCCGTTCATCGAGGGTGACGGGATCGGTGTCGATATCACCCCGGTCATGCGCAAGGTGGTCGATGCGGCGGTCGCGAAAGCCTACGGTGATCGCCGCCATATCGAGTGGATGGAAATCTTCGCCGGTGAGAAGGGCAACAAAGTCTGTGGGACGTGGTTCCCAGATGAATCACTGCACGCGCTGCGCGAGTTTGTCGTCTCGATCAAAGGCCCCTTGGGCACGCCGATCGGTGGTGGTATCCGTTCGCTCAACGTGGTGATGCGGCAAACTTTGGATCTCTACGCCTGCGTGCGACCGATCCGATACTTCCCGGGCGTCGCCACGCCCATGCAGGATGCATCCTTGACCGACATGGTCGTGTTTCGCGAAAACACCGAAGACATCTACGCCGGTATCGAATATCCGGCCGGCTCCAACGAAGTGCAGCGCTTGATTCACTTTTTGCAGGCTGAGCTTCAGGCAAAAGGGATTCGCTTCCCCGCAAGCTCAGGGATCGGGATTAAGCCCGTATCGAAAGAAGGTAGTCAGCGCTTGATCCGCATGGCGATCCAGTACGCGATCGAAAACGATCGTGTATCGGTGACGCTCGTGCACAAGGGCAACATCATGAAGTACACCGAAGGCGCCTTCCGCAACTGGGGCTACCAGTTGGCGAAGGACGAGTTCGGCGCCACCGAGTTTGGTGGCGGTCCGTGGATGAGCTTCCGTAATCCCATCACCGGTAAGGACATCGTCATCAAGGATGTGATCGCCGACAACTTCCTGCAGCAGGTTCTGCTGCGACCGGAAGAGTACGACGTGATCGCCACCTTGAACCTCAACGGCGACTACATCTCCGATGCGCTCGCCGCGCAGGTCGGTGGCATTGGTATCGCGCCGGGTGGCAACATCGGGCATGGTCTGGCCGTGTTCGAGGCGACCCATGGAACGGCGCCAGGCTTTGCCGGCAAGGATAGAGTTAATCCTGGCTCGATCATCCTCTCTGCCGAGATGATGCTGCGTTATCTCAAATGGACCGAGGCGGCGGATCTCATCATCAAAGGCGTTGCTAACACCATCGCGGCGAAGGAATTGACGTACGATCTGGCGAGACTTCGCGAGGCGATTCGCGCCAGCAAGCGCGAACTCGCTGCCCGCAAAAACGTGGAAGAGGCCATGCAGCAATTGATCCCGGGTGCCAAATTGATGAGTTGTTCTGGTTTCGGTGACGCGATCATCCGTCACATGAATGATTGAGCCATGAGCTCGGCCTGTCGCACGTTCGACCCTTCTTGTCGACGCTGTTCGCGGCTGGCCGAGTTTCGTGAGGAGTCCGGCCGTAAATTTCCGGGCTATCACGCTGCGCCAGTGGCGGCCTTCGGTGACGCGGACCCGCGGTGGCTCGTGGTCGGTCTCGCGCCAGGTATGCATGGCGCCAATCGCACGGGTCGGCCATTTACGGGCGATCACGCAGGTATTCTGCTCTACGAGACTTTGCATGCCGTCGGTGTCGCGAGCTCGGCAACTTCAGAATCGCTTGACGACGGTTTGCGGCTCGATGGCGTGCGTATCACCAATGCCGTCAAATGCGTGCCGCCCGCTAACAAGCCAACACCCGCCGAGGCGCGCGAGTGTAACGCCTGGCTGAAAGCGGAATTCGAAACGCATCGCCGGTTGCGCGTGATTTTGGCTCTCGGTCGCATCGCGCACGATGCGATCCTCGACGCGATCGGAGAGCCGCGTGGTGCTTACCGTTTTGCGCATGCCGCTGAGCACCGACTCCCCAACGGATGCTGGTTGATCGACTCATATCACTGCAGTCGCTACAACACGCAAACGCGTCGGCTCACGAGCGAGATGTTCCTCTCCGTCTTACGGCGTGCGGAGGTTTTGTCGCGGTGAGTGGTTTCGATGCCCGCGGTTTCGTGGCGAGCTTGCCGCGGCGGCCGGGCGTCTATCGGATGTTTGCCAGTGACGGCTTGTTGCTCTACGTCGGTAAAGCGAAGAGTTTGCGCGATCGTGTCGGTAGCTACTTCGTGCCATCCAACGTGCATCCAAAAGTGCAGGCCCTGGTCGCGCAGATCGCTTCGATGGAGGTTACGGTCACGCGCTCGGAAACCGAGGCGCTGCTGCTCGAGCACAATCTCATCAAGGCGCTGCACCCGAAGTACAACGTGGTACTTCGGGACGACAAGAGCTTTCCCTTTCTTTGGTTGAGCGACGATCACGAATTTCCGCGCCTGTCGGTCTATCGCGGCAGCCGTAATTTGCCGGGCCGTTTCTTTGGTCCGTACCCGAACGCCGGGGCGGTCTCCGAGTCGCTGCATTATCTGCAAAAAGTGTTTCGCCTGCGGCCGTGTCGCGACAGTTACTTTGCGCATCGTAGTCGTCCTTGTTTGCAGTATCAGATCGGACGTTGCTCGGCGCCGTGTGTCGGGCTTATCGGGCAGCAGGATTACGCGCGCGATGTCTCGGCGGCCGTGCGTGTGCTCGAAGGGCGCAACGACGAGGTATTACGTGAACTTGCCGATCGGATGGAGGATGCCTCGCAACGCCTCGAGTTCGAGCGGGCCGCTTCGCTTCGCGATCAGATCGCCGCCATCAAGGAGTTGCAGGCGCAGCAGGTGGTTGCCGCTGACGATGAGCGTGATGCGGATATCTTTGCGATCACCGGCGATCCGGGTGGCTATGGCATCAGCGTCATGCCCGTGCGAGGCGGTCGTAGCCTCGGAACATCGAGTTATTTCCCGCAAGCCTTGCTTGCAGAGCCCGCCGAGGCTCTCTCGTCGTTCATCGTTCAGTACTACCATGAGCAAACCCCGCCACCCGAGATCTATACGAGTCTCGCGCTCGAGGATGCCGAGCCGCTCGCCGATGCGCTCGGGACTCTCGCAGCTCGCAGCGTCAGGTTGCGGCACGCGCAACGCGGTCTCGCCGCGCGATGGGTTGAGATGGCGCGAGATAACGCCGCCAATGCCTTGCGCATGCGTTTGGCGCGTCGTGAGGGCTATCGCGAGGATTACGCCGCACTCGCGGCATTACTCGAGGTCGAGTCGGCGCCTGCTCGGATGGAGTGCTTCGACATCAGTCATACGCAAGGTGAGGGCACGGTTGCCTCTTGTGTCGTGTTCGGGCCTGAAGGGCCGCTCAAAAAAGAATACCGCCGCTTCAACATTAGCGGTGTCGCTGCGGGTGATGACTATGGGGCACTGCGCCAGGCGATTGAGCGGCGCTACACGCGAATCGCGGCGGGTGAGATAGTCAGGCCCGATTTGCTCGTTATCGACGGCGGTCCTGCGCAGGTCGCCGGTGTCCGTGAGGTGCTGCAGCAGCTTGGTTTTGGTGATTTGCCGACACTCGGAGTTTCAAAGGGACCCGATCGGCGAGCCGGGCAAGAGCGCTTGCACTGGCGAGGCGAGGTGCCCCTCGTGCCGGGCGCTCAGTCTGCGGCATTGAAGCTCATTCAGCGCATCCGCGACGAAGCGCACCGTTTCGCGATCACGGGGCACAGGCGTCGACGGGCGCAGCGATTCAATGAGTCGATACTCGAGACGGTGCCGGGGTTGGGTCCTGCTAAGCGCAAGGCGCTGTTGCAGCATTTCGGTGGCCTTCAAGGGGTGCTCAAAGCCGCACGCTCCGATCTCGAGCGGGCACCGGGAATCGGTCCGGCACTGGCGCAAAACCTTTATGATGCGCTGCATCCCGGCGAGTAGCGACACATGCTCTGGACCGTTCCTAACCTGCTGACGTGGTTTCGTATCTTTGCGATACCGCTCGTCGTGTTGCTGTTCTACATGCCGGTGCCGTGGTCGGATCCGGCTGCCGGGGCGCTGTTTGCCATCGCGGGTATCACCGATACGCTCGATGGCTACTACGCGCGCAAGTTAGGACAGACGTCGCGCTTAGGGGCTTTTCTCGATCCGGTTGCGGACAAGTTGATCGTGGCGGTGGCGCTGGTGCTTCTCGTCAGCAAGGATCAACGACTCCTCGTCGTTCTCCCGGCCATCGTCATCATCGGCCGCGAAATCGCGATCTCCGCACTGCGCGAGTGGATGGCGGAAATCGGTCAACGGCGCAAGGTCGCAGTCTCCAAACTCGGCAAGCTCAAGACGATTCTGCAGATCGTGGGCTTGTCGATGATGTTGATTCGTTGGGATGTTTGGTTTCTGCCGACCTACAACCTCGGGGTAGTGCTGACGGCGATTGCCGCCGTTCTGACGGTGATATCGGCCATCGATTATTTGCGGGCGGCTTGGCCCGATTTGCGGGGGCCGGCGCCCCCAACTTGACTTACGCCGGGTTGGCCCTACAATCTCGGCCCTCTGTTCCAGAGCGGGAATAGCTCAGTTGGTAGAGCACGACCTTGCCAAGGTCGGGGTCGCGAGTTCGAGTCTCGTTTCCCGCTCCATTTTCTTCACGCAGCGCGGCTAGGTGGCAGAGTGGTCATGCAGCGGCCTGCAAAGCCGTCTACGCCGGTTCGATTCCGACCCTAGCCTCCAAGCGCTCCCACCTCGAAACGAGCCATGGGCGTTGCTGCCATCAGCTGCCGCCGCATGGGTGGGTCGACTAGTTCGATACTGATCGTATTTGTTTGTGAATCGAACACGTCGTGCAGAAAGCGGCATTCGACCGCATAGCTGCCGGTCTCGCCCGTCGCTTCGCATTCTTGATAAAGCACGAGTCCATCACCCTGAAGCTCCGCGCCGACCGCTTGCGGCTGAAGTCGCTTGCCACTCGGTGTTGTCCAAAGAAAACGCTGCTCGATCTCGAGCATCAAGCGGGCTTGTCCCGCTGCATCGACCGGTTGCAAGCCTTTGCCGGGCGCGAGTCGTCGTAAGGCGACGGCCGCGTCGTGAAAGTGGATGGAGTGACTCAACTCCCAACGCATCGTACGAGGATTAGCCGAGAGGCGTGTTAGCGTGACGTGCGATCGATGAGCGAGCGCGACGCGAGGCCCGAGGCCGCCGATGGTGCCGAGCGCAACCGCGCTCAGAAACCACCGGCGTTGAACGAAACCGGACATCGACCTTATGGCTGAGCCGGAGCGAGCGGTAGGGCTTTCTCCTCGGTCTTCGCCTCATCACCGCTCTTACCTTTATTTTTGAGTTCAGCAAGCGCGTCGAGCATTTGGTTACGGCCCGAATCGCGAGCGCGGAACAGTTCGATTCGACTCTGTGCGATGCGGCGCGGTGTGACGTTGTTGCTCTTGTCAGCGTCGGCAATCAGGTGATTGCGGTCAAGCTCGATGCTCGCGATGCGCTTATCGCGAATGAAGAGCTTGGTCACTTCTCGCGCGTTATAGCGCCAGACCTCGGCCGGAACGAGATAGTCCTCGGTGCTGCCGTCGGCATAATTGATCGTCAGTGGTAACGGGGTCACGAGTCCGCCGATATTCGCAAAATCGACGAAGTAAACGTACTCACCGGCTTTCACGGCGCGCTCGAACGTCGCCTTTTCCCAAGGCTTTAGCTTCTCCAGAAATTCACGATACTCGTTGCGATCCTTGTTGGTGACGACAAAGGCATCGTTTTCATTGTAGAAATCTTTGAGCTCTGGATAGCGCTCAAGACGCGTCGTGCGACCCTCAGCTTTGTTGAGCTTCTGCGAGTACGAGTCTGGCCAGTTACGCGCGAACTCGGCGCGCTTGAGCGGGAACTCGACATCCGGATCCTGGCTCGAGATTTGGTACTCACGAATATCGCCGACCGCCACATCGACGTGATCAGTTCCGTAGAACCAACCGCGCCAGAACCAGTCGAGATCAACACCCGAGGCATCTTCCATCGTGCGGAAGAAGTCGGCGGGCGTGGGGCGCTTGAACTTCCAGCGGTTCGAGTACTCGCGGAAAGCGTGATCGAAGAGTTCGCGTCCCATGACGACTTCGCGCAATACGGAGAGCGCTGCAGCAGGCTTCGAGTAGGCATTCGGACCGAACTGCACGATGCTCTCAGAGTTCGTCATGATGGGCACTTGATCGCTCGATTGCATGTACGTGGTGATCGCATCGAGCACGTTGGTCTTATCACCGAAAGCGGGGAACTTCTCTTCCCACTCTAGCTCGGCGATGTATTCGAGGAAGGTGTTGAGACCCTCATCCATCCACGTCCACTGACGCTCATCCGAATTCACGATCATCGGGAAGTAGATGTGGCCGACCTCATGAATGATCACGCCGATCAGTCCGTACTTCGTATTGCGCGAGTAGGTGAGCTTGCCGGTCTTTTCATCGGCCGTGGGGCGATAGCCGTTGAAGGTGATCATGGGATATTCCATGCCACCGCGCTCCCATGAGTTCACTGAAATGGCGACCGGGTAGGGGTACGGGAACGAGAAGCGCGAGTAAACCTCCATGGTGTGAATGACGGCGTGGGTCGAGTACTTCGACCAGATCGGCTCGCCCTCGTTGGGATAGAACGACATCGCCATCACGAAGGGACGGGCGGCGTCTTTTTGTCGATAGCCCATGGCATCCCAGATGTATTTGCGTGAACTCGCCCAAGCGAAGTCACGCACGTTCTGTGCCTTGAAGCGCCAGGTACGCATCCGATCCGTACCTTCTTTTTCGTTGGCCTTGGCTTCTTCTGGCGTGACGATAAATACGGGAGACTTCGCCGTCGCGGCGCGCTTCAAGCGCTCGCGCTGAGTAGCCGTTAGTACGGCATCTGCGTTTTGCAGTTCGCCCGTCGAGGCAACGATGTGATCGGCCGGGACGGTCAGCTCGACGTCATAGTCGCCAAATTCCAGGGTGAATTCACCGCGACCCAAGAATTGCTTGTGCTGCCAGCCGGTGTAGTCGGTATAGGCGACGAGCCTCGGGAACCACTGCGCCAGAAAATATTGGTAGGTATCACTCTCTTCAAAGTATTCGTAACCGCCACGCGCGCCGATGGCCGCCTCGTTGACGATGTTGGATTCCCAGTCGAAGCGAATTTCGATGCTTGTGCCCGGGCGCAGCGGCTGGGGCAGATCGATGCGCATCATGGTGTCGTTGACCGTCGTGCGCAGCACGCGACCCGATGCATCGCGCACCGGTCCGATGTCATAGCCGTATTCGCGATCTTGGAAGGCCTGGTGACGCCGCATGGCAGCGAAGCTCAGGCTGTCTCCTTTACCGACGGTATCGCGACGGGTGCCCGAGTTGGCTGCCACTTCGGAGCGCCGTGCGATCGAGTCGTTTTTGAAAATATTTTGATCGAGCTGCAACCAGATATACGAAAGCGTATCGGGTGAGCGATTCATGTAGGTGATGCTTTGAGTCGCGATCAGTCGATGGCGCTTCTCGTCGAGCCGGACCTTGATTCGATAGTCTGCGCGTTGCTGCCAGTATTGAGCGCCGGGCGCGCCGGAGGCCGTACGGGTGGTTCCCGCGGTCGGCAACAGAGTTTCCAGCTGAGCGAAACGTTTGTCCGCATCGCCTGGAATTCCCTTGCCATTGCTGGCGTGTGCCGTGGAGAAGGCTATGGTCAGGAGGAGCCCGAGCAGGGCGGCGCTGGCGTATTTCATGCGCTGATTCTACCCGCGACATGGCGGCTCTGGGATACTGGCCCCCATGAGCACCCCCCGTCCCCTCTGGCTGCGTTGGTTGTTGCGAGTCGCCCTCGCGTTGGCAGCGCTCGCGATCGCCGGGTTTGTCTGGCTATTTTTCTTAGGCGGTATCGCCATCTCCGATCGGGCGATGTTGTGGCGCATGATTCGCGGCGAGAGCGTCCCGGCACCGACCGCCGAGGTCATCGCTAATCAACTGCGCGCTGCGCCCGGCTTCGAGGTGGGTCTTTTCGCAACAGATTTGCCGAGTGCGAGACTCATGGTTGTCGCCTCTGGCGGGCAAATTCTGCTCTCACAACCTCGCGGCGGACTCGTCACGGTGCTCGAGCCCGATCGCGATGGTGACGGCCGAGCTGATGGGCGTCGCGCGCTGTTTAGCGGCCTCGATCGACCGAACGGCCTCGATATTCACGAGGGCTACCTCTACGTCGCCGAGGCGACGCGGATTTTCAGGGTGGCCTTCGATACCGAGTCCGCAACCGTGACCGGGCCACAGCAAGTGATCGTCGATGGCCTGACGGCCGATGGCAGTCACTGGCGCAAGACGGCGCGTATCGGTCCCGATGGCTGGCTCTACGTGGGGCAGGGATCCACCTGCAACGTGTGTGTCGAGGCGGACTCGCGCCGTGCCACGGTAATGCGTTGGCCACGCGAGGGCGGTGAGGCGGAAGTGGTCGCGACCGGTACGCGCAATCCGTATGGTTTCGATTGGGCGCCGTGGGATCAAAGTTTGTATGCGACCGAGAACGGTCGAGATTTGCTGGGTGATGACTTGCCACCCGATGAGCTCAATCGCATCGTCCCTGGCGGGTTCTATGGTTGGCCGTTGCGACACGGCCGAGACATCGTCGATCCCGATTTCGGTTCGACGACGGATCCGCGCCTCGCGCGAGCGATCGCCCCCGCACACGAATTTGGAGCGCACACCGCGCCGCTCGGCATGCGTTTTCTACGCCATCCCGCAAGGCCCGCGGGCTACGAGCGCACCGCCTTGGTGGCGCTGCACGGCTCGTGGAACCGAAGTACACCCGCAGGCTACGCCGTGGTGGCACTCGATTTCGCCGACGATGGCCGTATCACCGAAAGACCGTTTCTCGATGGCTTTCGCGGTGCAGCCGGTTTGATCGGACGGCCAGTCGATGTCGTCGAGGCGGGCGACGGCGCGATTTACGTCTCCGACGACTATGCCGGCGTTATCTATCGAGTACGCGCGGCCCCGAGCAGCTCGAGCGACGGCTGAAGGCGAGCCACTCGCGATCGGCCCAGGTATCGATGCGATTGCGAAAAGTCGCTCGGAAGGCTTCACAGCGATCTTGAGTCCCGCCGATCTCGCGCTCCATCAATTGCACGACAGCCTCCCGATCGACATACACATCACTCATGCGAATGCCGCCGTCGGATGCGGTGTCAAAGATCAGTAAGCGATCGCGCGGGGTCGTACTCTCGGCCGTCGTGCGTGGCCATGGCAGCCACGTTAGACCATCATCACGCCCGCCGCGCCTCGGTTCGCCGTGACGGGCAAATTCCGCCCAATAACCCATCATCCGTTCACTCAACTGCAGGCGGGCTGATTCATTGTCCTCGTGAAACAGCAAGTTGCTCTGTGGTCCGAGGTCGAATTGACCGAGCACAAAGGAAATTTCGAGTCCGTGGGCTGCGCCCACAATGCGAGAGATATCGACGAGCCCAAAGGCGCGCCCCTGTTCGTCCCAATCCCATCGGTAGCCCCAGGCCGGTGCGCCATGCTCGGCAAGAACGCTCGCCAGTGAATCCACGCCATCGGCTTTCCACAACAGCGATCGATAGCGCGCTTCTTGATCGTACCTAACCGGATCCTTCAAAGAAATCGGCAGGCCGAAAGCAGTTCGCACGTGTCGCGGATCAAAAGCCATGAAGATTTTCGGTTCGTCACGATTGGTTCCCAATATGACCGGTACATCGTGATGTTGGTTCGGATCCGCTAGCAACTCGGTAATCACACCCTGGCGTAATACGTAACCGTCTTGAAAGACCGTCGGAATGCGATCCCACTCAGTGGCGGCACGTTCGTAGGTCGAATACAAATCCCAGGGGTCGAGTGCGCGTAGTAGCGTCGCTTGTTCGCTAGGCGAGAGGGTTGGCGCAATGCGCGCGGCGGTCGCAACATCGGTGGCGCGACCCGCACGCTGTAAGGCGAGGTGTAGCGCGCGCTCTGTGGCGCGCGCGGCCGCAGGCGCATCCTCGCGGGCAAAACCAAATCCCAGACTTTGAATGATCATGCGGTGGAAGAGCCCCCGAGCTTGCGGCGCGATCAACAGCGCGAGCGCATTGGTGCCACCTGCTGATTCACCAAAGACGGTGACGTTATCGGGGTCACCGCCGAAGGCGGCCGCGTTCCGCGAAACCCAACGTAAGGCTTCGATGGTATCGAGTGTTCCATAGTTGCCGGAGCGATCCTCGGGCGAGGCGTTTTCGTCTACCGGCGCTTTGAACCAGCCGAACGGACCGAGCCGATAGTTGATCATGATGACGATCGTGTTTTCGCGCTGGGCCAGAACACTGCCATCCCAGAACGCCGCGTGACCGGTGGTGTTACCGCCGCCATGTATCCACACCATCACGGGTAAACGTGCCTCGCGAGCGGCTTCGGGCGAGAGGCGAGGCGCATAGACGTTGAGGTACAAACAATCCTCGGAGCCCTGCCGAGTGCCCGCTGTGCCGACGCCACCCAAGGGTGAGCCGTATTGAATGCACGGTGAGCCTGCGCCTAGCGCATCGCGTCGCATATTCCAGGCATCCGGCGCGATGGGCGCGCGCCAGCGGCGCTCACCGACCGGCGGGGCGGCATACGGTAGGCCCAGCCAGCTGTGGCCGCCTGCCGCATTCACGAAGCCGCGTATCGGTCCGGCATCAAGCTCGCGCGTCGTGGCGTCGTCAGCGATTGGCTTGACTGGTTGGGTCGGGGAACTCGTGCAAGCGGCGAGGGCTAACAACCACGCCAAAATGAGCGTGCGAAGCGCAATGGTCATGAACTAGGCCTCAGGTCTGCGATATGAGCGCCAACATGGTAGTCTTACCAAGCCTCCTTTTGGCGGCCCCGGTGGCGGAACTGGTAGACGCAACGGACTTAAAATCCGTTGGCCGCAAGGCCGTGCCGGTTCGATTCCGGCCCGGGGCACCACAGTTTGCATGTCAGCACTCGTCGTTAACAACTTATCTGTCTACCGCGGCGAGCGAGCCATTCTGTGTCGAATCTCCTTCGAGCTCGCAGTCGGTCGAGCGCTCGTGATCACAGGGCCAAACGGTGCCGGCAAGACAACTCTCTTGCGAACCTTGTGTGGCCTCATCGAACCGGAAGAGGGCGAGTTATTTTGGCGTTCCGAACGTCGCTCGTTTCGCGATGCGGAGTATCACGTCGATTTGGCTTACCTCGGGCACGAGGCGCCGCTCAAGATGGATTTGACCGGACGTGAAAATTTGCGCGGGCTCGTGGGTCTGCGGCGCGATGTCAGGTCGGAGTCCATTGAAGTGGCGCTCGGCGAGATGCAGGCCAGTTCGTTCGCTGATCGAGCCGTTCGCACGCTCTCGGCGGGGCAACGTCGCCGCATCGCCTTTGCGGCGCTCAGTTTGATGGGCGCGACGCTTTGGGTGCTCGATGAGCCGGTGACCAATCTCGACCGAGCGGGTGAAGCGCTCGTGCAAAGTTTGTTGACTCGTCACCTCTCAAGCGGGGGCCTGTTGCTTGCGGCCACACATCAGCCGTTGGGTCTCGATCCTTCGTGTTGTGATTCGCTGCTTTTGGCTGGAGCAACGTCATGACGGTCGCTGGCCCATCAGGTAGTTGGCAGGCCGCGCGTATCGTCTTGCAACGCGAGTGGTTGCTGGCGGTGCGGCGACCGGCGCAGGTTTTACAGCCGCTCGCATTTTTCGCGGTCGTCACTGCGATGTTTCCGCTCGGCTACACACCGGAGCTTGCGAAGTTGCGTGCGATTGCGCCTGGCGTGTTGTGGGTCGGCGCCTTGCTGGCCTCGCTGCTCGCGCTCGAACACCTATTTCGTGAGGATGCGACCGACGGGACGCTCGAGCAGTACGTGCTCTCGGGTCAATCGCTCACTTGGCTGTTGCTGGCGAAGACGATCGCGCATTGGTTGCTGACCGGTTTACCGCTCACGTTGATGGCCCCCTGGCTCGGTGTCGCGCTCGGTGTGCCGTTATCGGCGGCGGGCGGTGTGATGGGCGCCTTGGCGCTTGGCACCTGGACATTAAGCCTGCTCGGCTCGATCGGCGCCGGTCTCACGCTCGGAGTCCGCCGTGGTGGCGTTCTGTTGTCGTTGTTGACCTTGCCGCTCGCCGTACCGGTGTTGGTGTTCGGTGCGCGGGCAACGGAACTTGCGATCGTCGGCGACAGTCCGACAGGAGCGCTGTATCTTCTCGGTTCGCTGGCGGTGCTCGGGCTGACGCTGGCGCCGTTGGCCGCCGCAGCGGCTGTGCGCATCGGTCTGGAATAGGGCTTGGAGTAGGGGATGGGGACGAACTGGGCTTGGTTTCATCGTTTCGGATCGCCGCCGCACGTCTATCGTTTAGCCGGTCTGCTCACGCCGTGGTTTGCATGGCCGGCAGCGCTGTCGATCCTGGCGGCCCTCTACGGCGGGCTCGTCTTGGCGCCGCCCGATTACCAGCAAGGCGAAGGGTTTCGCATCATCTACGTGCATGCGCCCTCCGCTTGGCTCTCGGTGATGATCTATGCCGTGATGGCGACCGCAGCCGGCATCGGGCTGATCTGGCGCATGAAGGTCGCCCATGCCGCCGCCGCCAGTTGTGCGGGTATCGGCGCCTGGTTCACCGTTGTCTCTCTCGTTACCGGGATGCTTTGGGGCAAGCCGATGTGGGGCACCTACTGGGTGTGGGATCCACGGCTCACAGCGCAGCTCGTGTTGCTGTTTCTCTATCTCGGCTATATCGGTCTGCGTTCGGGTATCGATGATCTCGGTCGCGCTGATCGGGCGAGCGCCGTGCTCGCGCTCGTGGGTGTCGTGAACATCCCCATCATTC
>JBMTZD010000006.1:0-58647 GCA_049455235.1 Steroidobacteraceae bacterium | reverse complement strand
CACAGATGTTCCACATGCTGCGCCGTCAGATGTTGCGCGAGTTCCGCAAGCCGCTGATCGTGATGACGCCGAAGAGTTTGCTGCGTCACGAGTTGTCGGTGTCGACGCTCGATGACCTCGCGGCCGATTCCTTCCGCAACGTCATCGATGAAATCGATGCGATTGACCCATCGACGGTTCGTCGTCTCGTGTTCTCAAGTGGCAAGGTCTATTTTGACCTGCTCAAGGCACGCCGCGCATCCGGTCAGCAGGATGTTGCTCTTGCGCGTCTCGAACAAATCTATCCCTTCCCTGCGGATGAATACGCAGCTGTGATCGCGCGTTATCCGAACGCGACGGAAGTGGTTTGGTGTCAGGAAGAGCCGCAGAACCAAGGCGCTTGGTACCAGATTCGCCATCGACTCGAGCGTCCGCTCACGGGACGTACTCTGCTCTACGCAGGACGTCCGCCGGCTGCGGCGCCGGCTACCGGCATTTCGAAGATTCATGAGATCGAACAGACCAGGCTCGTGGAGGCGGCACTCAAATCCGCAGCCCGCGAGGATGACAATCGCATCACGAAACGACTTGGCGATCCACTACCGACTGTAGCGGCAAGCGCGTCGACTTCCGCACCGCGTGCCGCGGCTGCGGGTCGTCGCAAGCGTTGATTTTTTTGAGGACATTTTTCGATGACTACCGAAATTCGCGTACCCCAACTTCCGGAATCCGTGGCCGATGCCACCTTAGTCGCTTGGCGCAAGCAGCCGGGCGAGGCGGTGACCCGCGACGAAAACCTCGCTGATCTCGAGACCGATAAGGTCGTACTCGAGGTGCCGGCACCCGGGGCGGGGGTCGTCAAAGAATGGAAGGTTCAGCCGGGCACGACCGTCAAGAGCGGTGATCTGCTCGCCATCTTCGAAGAGGGTGCCAAGGGCGCTGCGGTTACTGCTCCCGTGGCCGCGGCCGCACCGGCGGCGAGCGCGAGCAAAGCTACCGATCCGAAACTGAGCCCGGCCGTGCGCCGTGTTGTCGAAGAAACCAAGATCGATCCCGCCTCGGTGACGGGTACTGGTCGTGATGGCCGCTTGACCAAAGCGGATGTCGTCAGTGCGGCAAGTGCGCCGAAGGCGTCACCGACGGTAGCGGCTTCGGCAACGGGGCCCTCCGGTTCGCGCGCAGAACAGCGCGTGCCTATGACTCGGCTGCGTGCGCGTATCGCCGATCGTCTCGTTCAGGCGCAGCAGACCGCCGCTTTGCTGACCACTTTCAACGAAGTGGATCTGACCGCCGTGATGGAGCTGCGTGCACGTCATAAAGATCGATTCGAGAAAGAGCACGGCGCCAAATTGGGTTTCATGTCCTTCTTCGTGAAGGCGAGCATAGAAGCGCTGCGCAAGTATCCGGTGATGAATGCCGCTGTCGAGGGCAACGACATCATCTATCACGAGTTCTACGACATCGGTGTCGCTGTCTCGACCGATCGTGGCCTCGTTGTTCCCGTGCTGCGTAATGCGGAGAGTCTTGGCTTTGCGCAGATCGAAAAGCAGATCGTCGAGTACGGCACCCGCGCTCGTGCCGGCAGCCTCGCACTCGAAGATCTGCAGGGTGGCACTTTCACTATCACCAATGGTGGCGTCTTCGGTTCACTGCTCTCGACGCCCATCGTCAATGCGCCGCAGAGCGCCATTCTCGGTATGCACAAGATCCAGGAGCGACCGGTGGTCGTGAATGGTCAGATCGTGGCGCGTCCGATGATGTATCTCGCCGTTAGCTATGACCACCGCATCATTGATGGTCGTGAGGCTGTGCAGTTCCTCGTGGCCATCAAGGATTGCCTGGAAGATCCGGGTCGCATGCTGCTCGGTCTTTGATCGCAGGAAGTTATCTCATGAGCGAATTTGACGTCATCGTGATCGGCGGCGGCCCGGCAGGTTATCCGGCTGCTATTCGAGCGGCGCAGAACGGCCTAAAGGTCGCCTGCATCGATGGTTGGAAGAATTACGACGGATCGGCCACTTTCGGTGGTACTTGCCTTAACGCCGGATGCATCCCATCCAAAGCGCTGCTCGAGTCGTCTGAGCTGTTCCACCGCGCGCAATCCGAGTTTGCATCGCATGGCATCAAGACCGGTGCGGTGTCGCTCGACATCGCGGCGATGCAAAAGCGTAAAGCCGGCATCGTGAAGAACATGACGGGTGGCATCGTGCAGCTTCTGAAATCGGCGGGTGTCACCGCGATGCAAGGGCATGGCAAGTTGCTGCCGAATCGACAAGTCGAGTTCACGGCGCACGACGGTGCCCAGCAAACGTTGTCTGCGCGTCACGTTGTGTTGGCGAGTGGGTCGCAGCCGATGCAGCTCAAGAGTGCTCCGTTCGATGGTAAGCACATCGTCGATAGCTGGGGTGCCCTCGAGTTCGACGCGGTGCCGAAGCGCTTGGGCGTGATCGGCGCGGGTGTCATCGGGCTCGAGCTCGGCAGCGTCTGGCGTCGCTTGGGTGCAGAGGTTGTCGTGCTCGAAGCCATGCCGGGTTTCCTCGCGATGGCCGACCAACAGTTGTCGAAAGAAGCGCTGAAGCACTTCAAGAAGCAGGGCCTCGATGTTCGTCTCGGTGCCAAGGTCACTGGCGCCGTCGTGAAGTCTGGTGCGGTTGATGTGACCTACACCGACGCGAGCGATGCGACTCAATCACTCACGGTCGATAAGTTGATCGTCTGCATCGGTCGTCGTCCCTACACAGAAAATCTACTCGCCGATGGCACGGGCGTGAAGCTCGATGCCCGCGGTTTCATCGAAGTGGACGAGCATTGCCATACGGGTGTCGAGAACGTTTGGGCGGTCGGCGACTGTGTGCGCGGCCCGATGCTCGCGCACAAAGGCAAGGAAGAGGGCGTTGCTGTGGCCGATCGCATCGCGGGTCTCTACTCACACATCAACTACGATGTCATTCCCTCGGTGATCTACACGGCCCCTGAGATCGCTTGGGTGGGCCAGACCGAAGAGCAAGTGAAGGCCAGTGGTCGCGCCTACAAGGTCGGCAGCTTCCCCTTCCTCGCGAGCGGTCGCGCACGGGCGATGGAAGCAAGCCAAGGTTTTGCCAAAGTGGTCGTGGCCTCTGATGATGATCAGATTCTCGGTGTTCACATCATCGGCCCGATGGCCGGTGAGTTGATCGCCGAGGCGGTGCTCGCTATGGAATATTCGGCGAGCGCCGAGGATCTGCAGCGGACGATCCACGCGCATCCGACCTTGTCTGAGGCGCTGCATGAGGCGGCTTTGGCTGCCGACAAGCGTGCCATCGACATGCCGAATCGCTAAAGGCTCAGCGACGTTTCGGGTCGACCGACCAGTTCACTGTCAAACATCGCTCTGGGTGTGCGTGTCGCATGCGTTGCAGGCTAGCGCATCGATCGGCGTGCACGGTGATGCCGCGACTTAAGGTGATGTAGGCGGTGACCGGTTCCGGCGGGACTGGTGTGCAGCACTTGCCGAAAGTCATTGGCAGATGACCAATCCCCTCTAGGGCGATGAGACTACCGATTTCATCGCCGCGAGGGAGACTGCGCCGAGCCGCCGTGGCTGATGGGGTTGCCGTTTCTTTGGGCGTGACGCGACGGGTGACGGCGGCGGCAAGTTGCGCAAGTGTGATTTCGCCTTCACCCAACCACCGGTAGAGCTGACTCGCATCGCCCGCTTTGAGATCCGCGGCGAGGGCGGGTACCAGATCGAGGCCAACGCCGAGTCGCGTAAGTTCCCGTTCGAGCATTTGCCTTCCCGCGGCTTCGTTTTCCGAAGCATCCAGGCGCCTGAACCAGCTGCGTAATTTGGCGCGACTGCGCGGCGAGACGAGAAAACCTTCTTGCGTTAGCCAGTCGCGACTGGGGTTTTCTAGTTTCGAGGTGATGATCTCCACGACCTGTCCGTTGGCGAGCGGTTGCGTCAGGGTGACGATGCGTCCGTTCACTTTCGCGCCGCGACAGCGATGGCCGAGTGAGGTGTGCACCTGGTAGGCAAAGTCGAGAGCGGTCGCCCCTTGCGGGAGATCGACCACTTCGCCGCGCGGCGTTAGCGCATACACCCGATCCTCGAACAACTCGGCTCGAACTCGATCGAGAAAGTCCTGGTCACTGGAGCCAGCCGCTTCGGGCGTATCGAGTAGGCTGCGTACCCATTCAATCTTCTTTTCAAAGCTCGCATCACGCGCACCGCCTTCTTTGTAATGCCAATGTGCAGCGACGCCGAGTTCTGCCTGCTGATGCATCTCGAGGGTGCGGATTTGCACTTCGACGGGCAGGCCGCCGGGCCCTATGACAGCGGTGTGGATCGAGCGGTAGAAATTATCCTTCGGTGTAGCGATGTAGTCGTCGAATTCACCGCGAATGTAAGGCCAATGGCCGTGAACGACACCAAGGGCCGCGTAGCACTCGGCGACCGACTCGCACACGATTCGTACCGCACGCAGATCGTACAGTTGATCGAGTGTGAGTCGTTTGCGTTGCATCTTTCGGTGGATGCTATAGATGTGTTTGGCTCGACCTTGCACCTCGGCGTGTAAATGTTGGGCTGCGAGCAAGTGATGCAACTCATCGACAAAGCTCGCGACATAGGCCTCTCGATCGGCCCGACGCTCAGCCAGTGCCGTTGCGATCGATTTGTAGGCCGCTGGCTCGAGATAGCGAAATGCGAGATCTTCAAGCTCCCACTTGATCTGCCATACCCCTAAGCGATGGGCGAGGGGTGCGAAGACGGCACGAGACTCGTTGGCGAGTTGCAGACGATCTTGCTCGGAGTGATCGCGCGCCAAGCGTAAGCGAGCGAGCTGTATGGCGAGCCGCGCCACGATCAGGCGCGGGTCGGAAACGACGGCGAGCAGCATTCTTCGCAGGATTTCCGCCTGCGAACCGCGTGGTGTGACGCTTTCCTCCCAGCGCATGTTGCCGCCAAAGTCGCCAAGGCGTGTCAATTGGTCGGCGACACTGCGGCTCGCGACACTGAATGCGTCGCGCACGCGATCCACCTCGACTGCCGCCTCGTGCAGTAGCACACCGCCTGTGACCTCCGTGTCGAGAGTCAGGTAGGCCACGATGCGTGCCGCCATCTGTGCTTGTTGTAGATGCGCAGGCGACGCATCTGCATGACGCAGCACCTTGGACCATCCTTCGATGTCTTGGCTCAGCGTCTCTGGAATGGGCTCGGCAATTTGCACGGTGCGCCTCCGTTTCGGAGTATCATACGAAACTGGTTTTCCAGCCGTTTTTTCGGGGTCGCGGACGCATGTCGCGATATCGCTCCAAGTCCTGGCGCGCCTTTCGTCCGGAGTCCGCTGCGGTGGTGGTCAGCGCGCCGCCATCGTCTGCCGCCCAAGACCTCACCGCGACCGTCCGTATCCTTGGTCTTGACCCCGGTTCGCGCCGGACAGGTTTTGGTGTGCTCGAGATCGGGCCGGGTAGTCAGCGCTGCTTGGCGCAGGGTCGTATCGAGGTCGAGGGTCTTGAGGTGCATGCGCGCCTTGCGCGCATCCACGCGGGAGTGCGCGAGTTGATCGAGCAGTTCTCGCCGACGGAGGTCGCCGTCGAAAAGGTATTCGTCAGTCGCAACGTCGATAGTGCCTTGAAGCTCGGACAAGCACGCGGCGCGGCATTAGCTGCTGTCGGCGAAACGATCGAATTAGCGGAGTACGCGCCACGTGCGATCAAGCTTGCAGTGGTGGGTTTTGGCGGTGCAGACAAAATGCAGGTGGCACACATGATGCGTAGCGTGCTGGAGATCGAGGGGCGTCTGACTGCGGATGCGGCTGACGCGCTCGCCGTTGCGCTATGTCACGCGCACCATCGGCGTTTGCGAGCGCTACTCTCGGCGGGCAACGCATGATTGGTTCGTTGACGGGCAAGATCGTCATCAAGGCGCCGCCGCAGTTGCTGCTTGAAGTCAGCGGTGTGGGCTATGAACTTGAGGCGCCGATGTCGACTTTTTATGGTTTGCCGGCAGTGGGAGAAACCACGCGTTTGCTGACGCATCTGGTCGTCCGCGAAGATGCGCACATCCTTTACGGCTTCGGGAGCGCGGAGGAGCGTCGATTATTCCGGCATCTGCTGAAAGTGCAGGGTGTGGGTCCGCGGATTGCGCTCGCCATCCTCTCGGGCACGACCGTCGAAGGCTTTGCGGCTTGCGTGCTCTCGGGCGATTCGAATGCACTCACCAAAATTCCGGGCGTCGGACGTAAGACCGCCGAGCGCCTCGTGATCGAGATGCGCGATCGTCTTGATGCCGATCAAACGAACCCATCCGCCTTGCCTGAGATGACGAGTGCGGGCCCCGAAGGTGAAGCCTTCTCGGCCCTAGTGGCGTTGGGTTACAAGCCCGCTGAAGCGACCCGTCTGATCAAGTCAGTTGGTACGGGCGTTACCACCACTGAGGAACTCATCCGCAGAGCACTGCAGGGAGCGGCCAAGTGACCGAGCGTGTGATCAGCGCAGAGGGATCGCGCGAGGAAGAGGCGATCGATCGAGCGATCCGACCGAAGCGCTTGGTCGATTATGTCGGGCAGCGTCCCGTGAAAGAGCAGCTCGAGATATTCATCGGAGCCGCGCGTAATCGTGGTGAAGCCCTCGATCACGTCCTCATCTTCGGTCCGCCGGGTCTGGGTAAGACGACGCTTGCAAATATTTTGGCCACCGAGATGGGGGTCAATCTCAAGCAAACATCGGGTCCTGTTTTGGAGCGCCCGGGTGATCTCGCGGCGCTGCTCACGAATTTGCAGCCGCGCGATGTGTTGTTCGTCGATGAAATTCACCGGCTCTCGCCGGTCGTCGAGGAAGTGCTGTATCCCGCGATGGAGGAATATCAGCTCGACATCATGATTGGGGAGGGGCCCGCAGCGCGCTCGATCAAGCTGAGTCTGCCTCCGTTTACATTAGTGGGCGCCACGACGCGTGCAGGCTTATTGACTTCGCCGCTACGAGATCGCTTTGGTATCGTGCAGCGACTCGAGTTCTATGATGTTGCCGACCTAACCGATGTGGTCACTCGCTCTGCCGGCATTTTGGGTGTGCCGCTCGTCGTTGAGGGTGCTCAGCGTATTGCCGAGCGCTCCCGCGGAACACCGCGTATCGCGAATCGCTTGTTGCGTCGCGCGCGCGACTACGCGCAAGTCAAAGGTGATGGCACCATCACAGCAGCGATGGCCGCTGCCGCGCTCGATCTTCTTGAGGTCGATCCGCTAGGCTTTGATTTGCTCGATCGTAAGTTGCTGATGACCATCATCGATAAGTTCGATGGCGGGCCGGTCGGTATCGACAGTCTCGCCGCAGCCATCGGTGAAGAGCGAGGCACGCTGGAAGATGTGATCGAGCCGTTTTTGATCCAGCAGGGCTTCTTGATGCGCACCGCGCGTGGCCGTACTGCCACTCGCAATGCGTATCTGCACTTTGGTCTCACTCCACCCGCCCGACCATCGGCAGCGATGCCTTTGTTTGGTGAAGATGCATGAGCCGCTTGTTCGGTGAGAACTGGACTTGGCCGGTGCGCGTCTACTGGGAAGACACGGACGCCGGTGGTGTTGTCTATTACGCGAACTACCTCAAATTCATGGAGCGTGCTCGTACCGAATGGTTGCGAACACTCGGCGTATCGCAATCTTCGCTAGAGCGAGAGCGTGGCGTGCTCTTCATGGTGTTGCATGTAGAGGTGGATTATCGAGCCCCCGCAAGGCTCGACGATGAGCTCATCGTCAGTTGCCGCGCGGCCCCCGAGGGCCGTACCAGTGCGATCTTCGAGCAGGCGATCCATCGCGTCGATGGTGAACTTCTAATCGAAGGGCGAGTCCGTGTGGTTTGTGTCGATGCCAAGTCGCTGCGTCCGCGGCGCATGTCGGAGTATTTGCCTTGAATGATTTGTCCATCCTGCGTCTGATTGCCGAGGCTACGATCGTGGTGCAGGCGGTGATGGCGTTGTTGCTCGCAGCTTCCGTTTATTCCTGGGGCATCATCTTTCGAAAGCGCAAGGCGCTGCGATTGGCTGCAGACGATTTGCAGCGTTTCGAGCGGGAGTTCTGGTCCGGCGGAGATTTGGCCGCGCTCTACAAGAGCATCGAAGCGCGTGGCCGAGCCGCAGGAATCGACAGTATCTTCCAAGCTGGTTTCCGCGAATTCGCGCGTCTGAAACAACAGGGTGTGGACAGCGCCGATGTGCTTCTCGAAGGCGCGCGGCGTGCCATGAAGGCGCAGCAAATCAAAGAAATCGAAAGTCTGGAACAAGGTCTGTCGAATCTTGCAACGGTGGGCTCGACGAGCCCCTACGTCGGACTCTTCGGCACCGTGTGGGGCATCATGCATGCATTTGTCGGCTTAGGCTCTGTGCAGCAGGCGACCCTCGCAACGGTGGCGCCGGGTATCGCGGAGGCCTTGATCGCCACTGCCATCGGCTTGTTTGCGGCCATTCCGGCGGTGGTTGCGTACAACCGATATGCCGATCAGGTCTGGCGTCTCGAGAGTCGCTTCGATGCGTTCATGGAAGAATTTTCGACGATTCTGCAGCGTCACGCGACGCGCGGCGCAGGCTGAGGCGTAGAGACCTGCCATGGCACAGTTGAAACGGGGCCGTCGCCCGATGAGCGAGATCAACGTCGTTCCGTATATCGACGTGATGCTCGTGCTGCTCATCATTTTCATGGTCACGGCGCCGTTGTTGACTCAAGGCATCAAAGTTGATTTGCCGCAGGCCGAGGCTGAGGCGATTGATCCTGAGGATTTCAAGAACACTCCGCCGATCGTGGTCTCGATCGATGCGCAAGGGCGCCTGTTTTTGAATCAAGGCGAGAGTCCAAGCGAAGCCCTAGACGATGTCATGCTGGAGTCGCGAGTGGCCGCACTCTTGCGTCGAACGCCGGGTGTGCCGGTGTTCGTCAAAGGCGATCGCGCCGTTCCGTATGGGCGCGTCGTCGAAGCGATGGTGTTACTGCAGCGTGCCGGTGCCGCCAAGGTCGGATTTTTGACCGAGCCGCCTGTGCGCACATGACCTCGCAAGCGGGGCGCTGGCGACCCTTCATTTTTTCAGCATTGCTGCACGGTGCTCTCGTCGCCGTGATTTTTGTTGGCGGATGGTGGTTCACGTCCGATTCCACGCCACCGTTGCCAACGCTCGCTATCGAGGCGACGGTAGTCGATGCGCGCGAGATCGGTGCTTTGCCGCCCAGTCGGCCAGCGCCAAGCGCGCCGTCCACGGCGCCCACGCCTGAACCGGAACCTGAGCCTGAGCCGCAGCCTGAACCGCCGAAGCCCGAGCCCGAAACACCTAAACCCGACCGAGCCAAAGAGCAGGCCGCCAAAGAGCAGGCCGCCAAGGAGGCCGCCGCCAAACGCGACGCCGAGATCAAGCGTAAAGCTGAACTCGAGGCGAAACGTAAAGCGGAGGCCGAAGCCAAACGCAAAGCCGACGCAGATGCCAAACGAAAAGTCGCCGAGGCAGCCGAGGCTGAAGCGAAGCGCAAGGCCGCCGCTGAGGCGGAGGATCGACGGATCAAGGCCGAGCGCGAAGCCGAGTTGCAGCGCGCACTCACTGCCGAAGAAGATCGTCGCAATGCGTCACGTCTGGCGGGGCTCGGGGCACAATGGGCGCAAGCCATTCAAGCTCGCGTGCAGCGGGCGTGGATACGACCGCCGAGCGCCAAAGCAGGGCTCGACTGTCTTGTCGTGGTCACGCAGGTCCCCGGTGGCACCGTGGTGCGCGCTGAAGTGCAAACTTGTAACGGCGATGAGGCCGTCAAGCAGTCGATCGAGGCCGCCGTATTTCGTGCCTCGCCTTTGCCGCCGCCACCGGATCCGGCCTTGTTCGAGCGCACTTTGGAGTTGAGGTTCAGACCCTATGATTGATTTGCGACGACGTCTTGGGGTGAAGGGGTGGTGGATTGCACTGCTGTTGCTCGCAAGTACATCGGTGCCTGCGCAACTGAAGATCGACATCACCTCTGGGGTGACAGACCCTATCCCGATTGCCGTAATGCCATTTGATGCCGATCCGCGGCCTTCGGCAGATGTCGTTGCAGCTGATCTGACGCGCAGTGGCCGTTTCTCCGCGGGAGCAGCGAATCGCTCCGACTATCTCGTAACGGGGCGGCATACGCTGACTGCCGAGGGTCGACATCAGATCGATTACGAGCTGACCAATCTTTTGACGGGTCAAAAATTATTGCGCGAACGCATGGTGGCGTCGCAGCAAGCTTGGCGCAATGCGGCACATCGCATTGCCGATAAGATTTACGAGCGCATCATCGGTGCTCGTAGCTCCTTCGCGACACGTATCGCCTATGTTTCCGTCGATGGTCGTCCGCCGGCACAGCGCTATCAACTTATCGTCGCCGATGCTGATGGCGAGAATTCGCGGATCATCCTCGAGTCAAAGCAGCCTTTGATGTCGCCCACGTGGTCGCCTGATGGTGAATGGCTCGCCTATGTTTCGTTCGAGACACGCAGTGCAGCGATCTACGTGCAACGCGTGCGCACCGCAGAGCGTCGTCGGGTTTCCGGGCGTGCGGGTGTCAACAACGCGCCGGCGTGGTCGCCTGATGGCAAGCGTCTGGCGCTGACTCTGTCGTCGCCCGCCGGAAATCTCGATGTGTATGTGCTTGAGATCGAGGGCGGTGCGCTGACGCGGGTGACCGAGCATCCATCGATCGACACCGAGCCTGTGTGGTCTGGTGATGGAACGCGTTTGTACTTCACCTCGGATCGCGGCGGTGGCCCGCAGATTTATCGGACCGAACCCCGTTCGGGAGCCGCCGCCACGCGCGTGAGTTTCAGCGGTAGCTACAACGCGCGGCCACGTCTCTCGCCCGATGGAAAGCAACTCGCGTTCATCACGCGTGACGGCGGTGGTTACCGTGTTGCAGTACAAGATCTTGGGAACGGATCGATGTCCGTGCTGTCCAAAGGGCCACAGGACGAGTCGCCCGGTTACTCGCCCGATGGCGGCACCTTGATCTATGCCGCGCGGGAAAGGGGGCAGGGAGTCTTGGCGACGGTGTCTGCGGATGGACTCATCTCGCAGCGTCTCAAGGCGGATCGGGGCGACGTTCGCGATCCGGCTTGGGGGCCGTTCTTACCTTGACGGTCTTGCGCGTCGCTTCCTGTCATAATTCGAACATCGGTTTTTGGAGAACATCATGAGCTTAAGATTGGTTGTCCCGCTCGCGTTGCTTGCATTTCTCGCTGCCTGCTCATCGCCGAAAAAGGCCGATGAGGCACCCGCTGAGCCGGTCGCCCAGAGCGAGACCGAGTCGGCCGTGGCTCAGCCCGATGCTACCGACGATGCGGTTTCTGCAGGGATCGTTGGCGACTCATCGAACAATCCGGTGGGTCTGCCGCCCGAACTTGTCGATCGTCTGGTGATCTACTTCCCCTTCGATAGCGACACGATCTCAACGGCCGACATCGATTTGCTCGCGCAACACGCTCGCTTTCTCAATGGCAAGTCGGGCGTGAGTCTGCGTCTCGAAGGGCACACCGACGAGCGCGGTACCCGCGAGTACAACATTGGTCTTGGCGAGCGCCGCGCTCAAGCGGTGCGTCGTGCGCTTGCGTTGCAGGGTGTCGCTGAGTCGCGGCTCACCACAGTGAGTTATGGCGAAGAGCGTCCCGCGATGGGGGGTGAGGGTGAAGAAACCTTCGCCAAGAATCGTCGCGTCGAGCTGGTGTACGGCGTCAACTAATGCGGATCATCGCTTGGCTCATGGCGGGGGCGGTGTTGCTATCGGCAACGCCGCTCGCTGCTCAATCCACGCGCTCTCGCGTAGAGGATCTTGAGCTTCGCGTGGCGCAGCTCGAGCAGATCTTGCAGAGCCAAACTTTGATCGAAATGTCGCAACGACTCGAGGCCCAAGCGGCGGAATTGCGAGAACTGCGCGGCGCTTTAGAGTCGGCTCAAAACGAGAACCAGCAACTGCGCAAGCAGCTCGCTGATGTGGCTGCCGATTTCGATCGGCGACTGGTTGAGCTTGAGCGTAGACCTGTTACTCCGATTGCTCAGCCTGTTGAAGCTGGCGCTGGCGCGAGCGTGAGTTCGGAGGCGGTGAATTCGTCGGCGCCGAATCCCTCCGCCGAGGCGCTGTATAGCAGCGCCTTCGATGCTTTAAAGGCTGCGCGTTATCCCGAGGCGATCGACGGTATGAAAGCGTTTCTGGTGGCGCATCCGCAGCATCCGCTGGCGGACAACGCCCAGTACTGGCTGGGCCAAACCTATTATCTCAGTCGTGATTACCAGCGCGCCGTTGAGGCCTTCTCAGCGGTGGGCAGTCGCTCGCCCGATCGAAGCAAAGCGCCCGATGCGCTGCTCAAGAAAGGTCTCTCGGAGATCGAGCTTAAGCGGGTTGATGATGCCCGCCGTAGTTTTGGCGAGTTGCTGCAGCGCTATCCCGAGAGCGACGCGGCGCGTGTGGCGACGGATGCTTTGCAGAAGTTGCGCTGAGTGAGCAAAGAAAGTCGTCTCAAACTGACCGAGATTTTCCGCTCGCTCCAAGGTGAAGCGGATACTGTCGGCGTACCGACTGTCTTCGTGCGACTGACGGGTTGTCCACTGCGCTGCCAGTATTGCGACACCGCGTATGCGTTCCACGGCGGTGAATGGTGGTCGCTTGCGGCGATTTTGGCCCGTGTCGCGGAACTCGAAGTTCGTCACGTTTGTGTGACCGGTGGCGAGCCCCTCGCACAGGCTGCCGTGCACGAATTGTTAACTGCGTTGTGCGATGCGGGCTATCGCGTGTCGTTAGAGACGAGTGGCGCCATGTCTCTCGAGCGGGTTGATCCGCGCGTTGTCAAAGTCGTCGACATCAAAACACCGGGATCGGGTGAAGAGTCGCGCAATCGATACGATGAACTGGAGCGCCTTGACGCTAAGGATTTGATCAAGTTCGTCATCGCTGATCGCAGTGATTACGAGTGGAGTCGGCAACAGTTACGCGAGCGAGCGCTGTTCGAGCAATGCACCGTGTTGTTTTCGCCGAGTCATCAGCAGTTGAAAGCGGGTGATTTGGCGGACTGGATACTCGAGGATCGGCTACCGGTGCGATTCCAAATCCAGTTACACAAATATCTTTGGGGCGATGTCCCGGGCCGTTGATCGCGCGGTCGTGCTGCTCTCGGGTGGCCTCGACTCGGCGACGGTACTCGCGATGGCTCGCGAGGCAGGGTACGAGTGCTATGCGCTCTCGGTGCACTATGGCCAGCGACACTCCATCGAGCTTGAGGCGGCTGCGAAAATCGCGCGGGTTTTCGGCGCGCGGGATCATCGTGTCATGGGCGTCGATCTTGCGGGTATCGGTGGCTCCGCACTGACCGATTCAGCGATCGGCGTGCCGAACGAGCCGACCGCTGGAATTCCCGTCACCTACGTGCCGGCACGTAACGCACTGATGCTGTCGTTGGCGCTTGGCTGGGCAGAGGTGCTTCAGGCGAAGCATCTCTTCATCGGCGTGAATGCGCTCGATTATTCGGGCTACCCTGACTGCCGACCCGAATTCGTGGCGGCTTTCCAGCACCTCGCCGATGTGGGTACCAAGGCGGGTGTCGAGGGCCATGGGGTGCAACTTGTGGCGCCACTGCTGCATTGGAGCAAGGCGCAGATCATCCAAGAGGGGGTTCGCCTCGGAGTCGACTATTCGTTGACCGTGTCGTGTTACCAAGCGGACCCCGAGGGGCGTGCTTGCGGCGTGTGCGATTCGTGCCGCTTACGCCGAGAAGGATTCCGCGCGGCGGGTGTCCCAGATTCGACTCGATATGTGTAAAATCGCGCCACTCACGGAACGGGTCCTTAGCTCAGCCGGTAGAGCAGCTCCCTTTTAAGGAGTTGGTCGACAGTTCGATCCTGTCAGGACCCACCATCTTTCCCGCAGCCGCAGTGCGCCAGCACGTAGGCGGCCGCGTCGGCGCCCGAGTCGGTTACGTGAACTAGCGCTTTGTCTTGCGCCTCGATGTAGCCGCCGGCGACGAGATAATCTAAGTCCAACATTCGACTCCAGTAGTCCGACCCGACCAGAACCACGGGTATCGGATCGATCGTACGAGTCAGTACGAGGTTCAGCGCCTCATAAACCTCATCGAGCGTCCCAAAGCCGCCCGCGAACGCGACCAAGGCCCGCGCTCGAAAAATAAAATGCATCTTGCGCAAGGCGAAGTACCGGAAACTGAAAGCAAGCCCCGGGGTGATGTAGGGGTTGGGTTGTTGTTCGTGCGGCAATCGGATGTTGAAGCCGATGCTCGGCGCACCTGCCTCAGAGGCGCCGCGATTGGCTGCTTCCATCAGGCCGGGCCCGCCGCCGGTCGCCACGACGAGTCGATGACATCCAGGCGTATGCGCTGCGCCACGGCTAAGGTCGTAACTGAAGCGGCGCGCCTGTTCGTAGTCGTGCTTCTGTTTCTCGGTCGCACGCGGGTCTTCGGGTGAGGGGACTCGGGCGCTCCCGAAGACGGCAACGGTGCTTTCGATGCCGTGGGCTTGGAGATAGGTTTCGGCCCGATGAAACTCGAGTGCGAGGCGAATCGCGCGCGCGCTGTCGCTCTCTAGGAAGTCGCCATCGTCTTCGGCGAGCCGGTAGCTCGGGCTGCTTAAGATGGCTTTGAGTTGCTCGGAATCCAACTGGTGTAACCGAAGGTTGACGAGTAGGTGGCGCTCCTTACGGGATTCGAACCCGTGTTACAGCCTTGAGAGGGCTATGTCCTGGGCCTCTAGACGAAAGGAGCGTGCGGCCGAGTGATGATGTACCGAGGCGAGGTATTATAGGCGCCCGCCACGATTGCTCAAGCGGAACGCATTGCTTTGAATTCCAATCCTGCCTCCCCCGAGGCGACACCTCGTCTCGCGCGCATCATCCCGCGTGATTCCCATCCCATCTCGCGCTCGCGCATCTCTCCTGATGCGTTGCGAGTCTTGTACCGACTGCGTGAGGCGGGCTTCCAAGCTTTCCTTGTTGGGGGTTGCGTGCGCGACCTCATGCTCGGCATCGAGCCGAAAGACTTCGATGTCGCAACCGATGCGTTGCCAGAGCAAGTCAAAAAACTGTTTCGCAACTGTCGATTGGTGGGTCGTCGCTTTCGGTTGGCTCACGTTTTTTTTGGTCGCGAGATTATTGAGGTCGCCACCTTTCGCGCCTCTAGCGCGCCGTCGCAGGCCGATGATCCTGTCGCCTCGCTGGAGTCTTCTGACGAGGTGACAGACGAGTTGCTCGTTGAGGGCGAATCGAGCCCGACGATGGACTCCTCGGGTGACACGTTGGATGCTCGTGATATCCACGATTTCGATGAGAACGTCGAGCGAGTGGTCGACGATAGTGGGCGCATCTTGCGCGATAACGTCTACGGCAGCATCGACGATGACGTGTGGCGTCGCGATTTCACCTGCAACGCGCTCTACTACAACATCGCCGATTTCTCGGTGTGGGACTACTGCGGCGGTTTCGAAGATGTTGGGGCCCGGCGTCTGCGACTGATCGGCGATCCGGAAACACGCTATCGCGAGGATCCGGTGCGCATGCTTCGTGCAGCCCGATTCGAGGCGAAACTGGGTTTTGAGATCGAGCCGGCGACCGCTGAGCCGATCGGTGCGTTAGCTGAGTTGTTGGCAGGCGTGCCCGCTGCGCGCCTGTTCGATGAGACTTTGAAGCTATTCTTAACCGGGCATGGAGCGCGCAGTCTCGAGACGCTTCGTCGCCGCGGGTTGCTGAAAGTCTTGTTACCCAATGTCGGTGACTTCATGGAGCGGTATCCGCAGAGTCCGCCCGCGCAAATGTTGATGCAGGCGCTCGCGAATACCGATGCTCGAGTACAAGCCGACAAGCCCGTAACACCCGGCTTCTTGTTTGCCGTGCTGCTTTACGGGTCGATTGGCCTTGAGATCGAAAAGGCGCCGCGTGAGCAGTGGCATGACATCGGCACGATACTCGATGCGGTCGACCGGGCGGTCATGGTGATTCACCGTCGAGTTGCTGTACACCGGCGATTCATTCTGGGAGTCCGCGACATGTTTGCGCTACAGCCGCGTCTGGAGTCGCCGCGCGGACGTCGCGCTTTGCGCACCATGGAGCATCCGCGGTTCCGCGCCGCGTTCGATTTACTGCAACTGCGTGCCCAGTTCGGTATGGCCGATGCGGCTATTGTCGAATGGTGGTCACGGATGCAGTCGGCTAACGCGGAACAGCGCGCTGCGATGGCGGAAAGTCTAGGCCGTGCAAGCGGCTCGGGCACGACGCGAAGCGGCGCGTCGCGCAGTCGAGGTGGCCGACGTCGTGGTAGAGGCGGTCGCAGTCGACGCAGTGCCGAGTAAGCCGGTGCTCTGGCAGCCTGCCTACGTCGCGCTTGGCAGCAATCTCGGTGACTCACGAGCGATGCTCGAGCGCGCGATCGCAGCTGTCTCGCTCTTGCCGCACACCCGATCCTGTCGTCGCTCCGCGCTTTACCGCACAGTGCCTTTTGGTCCGGTCGAACAGGGCGATTTCATCAATGCCGTCTTAGGCGTGGTGACGAGTTTGCCGGTCGAGGACTTTTTTGCCGCACTGCAGCACTTGGAGAGTGAGCTCGGTCGGGTGCCGAGGCACGAACGCTGGGGGCCGCGCGAAATCGATTTGGATCTGCTGGTCTACGGCTGCGAGCAACGCGAAAGCGAGCTTCTGCGCCTACCGCATCCCGGGATACCGGAGCGTGATTTCGTTCTGTATCCTCTGCGAGACGTTGCGGCTGATCTTCAGATTCCGGGCTTGGGTCGCGTTCGCGATTTGGCCGAACGGGTGGCCGATCGAGGGATGCAGCGTCTGGGTTGAGTGGTCGGGAGAACATGTCGGACGTCCCCAAACACCGCTTTGTTGTCATCGAGGGTCCCATCGGGGTCGGTAAGACATCGTTGGCCCGTCGTCTGGCTGCTGCCTGGAACGCGGAGCTCATCCGCGAGCAGGCCGAGAGCAATCCTTTCCTTGAGCGTTTCTATCGAGACCCGGTCGGTTCGGCGCTGCCAGCGCAGTTGCATTTTCTTTTTCAGCGCACACAGCAGCTGTCGGGTTTACATCAAGACGATCTGTTTGCGTCCGTGCGAGTGGCCGACTACCTACTCGAGAAAGATAAGCTTTTTGCGCGCGTGACGCTCGATGACGCAGAGTTCAGTCTCTACGAGCAGGTTTATGCGCGGATGGTGATGAATCCGCCAAAACCCGATCTCGTCATTTATCTTCAAGCGCCGGTGGATGTCTTGGTGGAGCGCATTGCAAAGCGTCGAATTAAGGCAGAGCAACTCATCGAGCGTGCTTATCTCGAGAAGCTCAACGAGGCCTACGCTCGCTTCTTCCATGATTACGACGACGCGCCAACCTTGATCGTCAATGCGGCCACTTTGGATCCCTTGTCGCGTGAAGAAGATTTCGCCGAGCTGCTCTCGGCGATCGATCGCATGAAGCGCGGCAAGCTCTATTTCAACCCGCTGCGTCACGCAGCCATCTAGTTAGCTCGGAACGTCTTTATGTATACGCATCTGCAACTGCGTGACTCCACACGCCCACCGGTTTCGCTGGCAACGCTCGCGCGCATGAAAGAGCAGGGTGAGAAGATCGCCTCTCTGACGTGTTACGACGCGAGTTTTGCGACGCTCGTCGATGAAGCTGATGTTGATCTCGTGTTGGTGGGCGATTCGCTCGGCATGGTGATTCAGGGTCACGATACGACCGTGCCAGTCACCATGGACGACATGGTTTATCACTGCAAATCGGTGGCAAGAGGTCTACACCGTCCGCTCTTGATGGCGGATTTGCCTTTTGCGAGCTATCCAACGCGCGATGTCGCGCTCGCCAATTCCGTGCGCTTGATGCAAGAGGGTGGCGCGGAAGTCGTGAAGCTCGAGAGCGGCCCGTCGCAGATCGATGTGGTCGAATTCTTGGCCGGGCACGATATTGCGGTATGTGCGCACCTGGGCTTGAAACCACAATCGGTACATAAGACGGGTGGCTTTCGCGTGCAGGGTCGTAGCGGCGATGCGGCGTCGGCGATGGTTCAGGCCGCCAAGGATCTCGAGTCTGCTGGCGCTGACTTGATCCTTCTTGAGTGTATTCCGAGTGAGCTCGGTCAACGTATCACCGAGGCGCTGCAGGTGCCGGTGATTGGCATTGGTGCGGGCCCGGCGACGGATGGGCAGATACTGGTGCTGTACGACGTGCTCGGTATTACCACCGGTCGTAAGCCCCGGTTTGTACTCGATTGCATGCAAGGTGCCTCGGGGAACCTCGATGCAATGCGTCGCTACGTGCAAGCCGTCAAATCCTTGACGTATCCGGCCCCTGAACATTGCTTCAGTTGAGTCGACCGATGCCGTTACAGAGGGATGACTCTGTTACGATGTGACCCCAATGCAACGGGTGAGTTCGGTACAACAACTTCGTCAGTCGGTCGCCGCGTGGCGCGCGGCAGGCGAGCGCATTGCCTTAGTGCCGACCATGGGCAATTTGCATGACGGGCATATGGCGCTGTTTCGCCAAGCTTATAAGCATGCCAAACGGCTGATCGTCAGCAGCTTCGTGAACCCCATGCAATTTGGGCCAAGCGAAGACTATGAGCGTTATCCACGCACGCCCGACGCCGACTCTGAGATTTTGCGTCAATCCGGTTGTGACGTTCTCTTTTCACCCGAGGTCAGCGAGGTCTATCCGCGCGGGCTCGCTTTCGCAACTCGAGTTCAGGTGCCGGGTTTCAGTGAGATCCTGGATGGTGAGTTTCGTCCGGGGCATTTTGAGGGTGTGGCGAGTGTGGTGATGCGCCTCTTTAGCATGGTGCAACCCGATGTCGCTATTTTTGGTGAGAAAGATTACCAGCAGCTACTCGTCATTCGACGTATGGCCGCCGATCTGTTTTTGCCCGTTGAGATCGTGGGCGCGCCGACGGTGCGCGCGCCAGATGGTTTAGCCCTCAGTTCGCGCAACATCTATCTTTCCGAGGACGAGCGTGCCATCGCGCCGAAGCTCTACGAAGAGTTGCGACGGGTGGCCGTGGCGATCGATACTGATGACGAGTCGGCCAAAGATTTGCAGGCGCTTGAGACCGAGGCGCGGCGTACGCTCAGGGCGGCGGGTTTCAAAGTCGAATATTTCACGATTCGCAGCGCTAACACGCTGCTGACGCCGAGTTTATCCGAGTCGGAGCTCGTGGTTTTGGTTGCGGCGCGGCTCGGGCGAGCGCGTTTGATCGACAACACCCGCGCGACGCGCCCCTAGCGCGCTCGCGTCGTTAACGAGCTCGCATCGCGAGTTGCTGCAGAGCCCATTCGACATGTTCTCGTACCACCGGTGACGGGTGGGTGCGGCGCGAGTTCAAAGCGATCACTGCCTCCTCGGAAGGTGATCCGTTGCCGAGCGCGATGGCGATATTTCGCAACCAACGCTCGTGACCGATGCGGCGTATTGCCGAACCGCGCAGTTGTTCATCGAACTCGGCCTCATCCCAAGCGAATAGATCCACCAACTTGGCGGCATCGAGACCAAGACGCGCCTGTCTTAGATCTGGATGTGAGGCGACTTGCGCAAACTTGTTCCACGGACAGGCGAGCTGACAATCATCGCAACCATAGATGCGATTGCCCATGAGAGGGCGCAGCGCTTCATCGATAGCGCCATCGTGTTCGATAGTGAGATACGAAATACAGCGCCGCGCATCGAGTTGCCAGGGCGCCGTGATCGCGGCGGTCGGACACGCCGGTAGACAGGCCTCGCAAGTGCCGCAGTGAGCGCTGGAGCGAATATCGGGTGCTAGGGGTAGATCGGTGTAAATCTCGCCAAGAAAAAATAAGGACCCTGCGTCGCTGGCGATGAGGTTGGTATGTTTGCCGATCCATCCAAGCCCTGCATTTCGCGCCAGAGCTTTCTCGAGTACGGGGCCTGAATCGACATAGACTCGATAGCCAAAATCGCCGATACGCTCGGTGAGGCGATCGGCCAAAGTTTGTAGGTTGTTGCGCAAGATCTTGTGGTAATCGCGCCCGACCGCGTAGCGCGAGATGTAACCGAGTTGTGAATCGGCGAGTACGTCGTCGGCGGGCGCCGCCTCGGCTGGCCAGTAGTCCATCCGCACGCTGATGACACAGAGCGTGCCGGGTCTGAGTTCAGCCGGGCGCGAGCGACGGGTGCCATGGCGCTCCATGTAGTGCATCTGCCCGTGACGTCCCTCGGCGAGCCAGCGCTGCAGGTGCGCTTCGTCTTCGGAGAGTTCAAGGTTGCCTACGCCGATGGCAGAAAAGCCCAAGCCGGTGGCTAGCCCGTCGAGATCGCGGCGCAGCGCTTGCCAATCCAGTGAGGACTCCATGCGCACGAGTATACTGGCCCGCATGTTGAGGCCGCTCCACTTGCACACGGTCGCGCAAATTCGCGCGCTGGAGCGGCATTGGATAGAAGTTGTCGGCATTCCTTCTTTTGAGCTGATGACGCGCGCCGGTGTGCGCGCCGCGCGGCAGCTACATGCGCATTGGTCTGCCGCTCGCGACATCCTCGTGCTCGCAGGCTCTGGTAACAATGCCGGTGATGGCTATGTCTTAGCGCGCGAGGCGCGAGCGCTCGGATTGTCGCCACGCGTCATCGCACTGACTCCGCCCGAGATGCTGCGCGATGATGCGGCGCGAGCGGCGCGCGAATGTCTTGCGGCCGGTGTGACAGTCGAGTCACTGGATTGGCGGTGTTTTGCCGATCAGTTGGCCCAAGCCGATGTCGTCGTCGATGCCATCTTTGGTATCGGTTTGCAGCGAGATGTCACCGGCGACATTGGTCAAGTTGTCAGTCTCGTCAATGCCTCGGCGCGTCCCGTGCTCGCGATTGATGTGCCGTCAGGTCTGTGTGCCGATACGGGCAAGCCGCGTGCTTGCGCTATACGTGCGAATCTGACGGTGACGTTCATTGGCCATAAGCTCGGATTGAACTTGGTCGAGTCGGCGCCTTGGGTGGGACGCCTCGTGTTAGAGACCTTGGTCGACGAGCCAACTCAGTGGGCCAGTGCCGTGGAGTCTGTCGGCTTCGTGGCTCAAAGATTGGACGAAGCATCCTTGCGTCAGGCTTTGCCGCGTCGCTCGATGACCGCTCATAAGGGTGACTCGGGCCACGTGATCGTCGTGGGTGGTGGACTCGGGATGCCCGGGGCCGCACGCCTCGCGGCTATCGCGGCGCTACGAGTGGGTGCAGGGAAGGTGACGGTGCTATGCCATCCGTCCTCCGCCGCCTCCATCGCCACGGCACATCCTGAGTTGATGGTCCGACCGGTTGCCGATGCAGCCGCCATGACAGAGCATTTACAGGGCGCTGATGTGCGCGTGCTTGGACCAGGGCTCGGTCGTGATGATTGGTCTCGTCGAATCCTCGAAGCCGTATTGGACGAGTCGGTGCCCACAGTGCTTGATGCCGATGCGCTGACGCTGCTGTCGGAGATCGGCGTCACGGAGGCTGCTGCGGAGGCGAGGGTATCGCTACGACCTTGGGTTCTCACGCCGCACCCAGGCGAGGCTGCCAAACTCTTAGGAATTGCCGCAAAGGATGTACAAGCGGATCGTCCCGCGGCTTTGGACATGCTCGTGGCTCGCTGTCGATCGGTTATCGTCCTGAAGGGCGCGGGTACGTGGATCGGTTGCGCCGATCGCAGACCGACTCTGTGCGCGCAGGGAAATCCGCGGCTCGCGATCGCAGGCACGGGCGATGTCTTGGCAGGAATCCTCGCAGGGATTTGGGCGCAGCAGCGAGATCGCGGTTCGATCGATAGTGCGTTTCTTTCGGCTCAGGCGGCTGTCTGGTTGCATCTTCGCGCCGCGGAGTTGCCGAGTGAGGAGGCGCACCGGCCGGATCGTGGCTTACTCGCCGGCGAACTGGCGATGGATCTCTTTCGGTATCTGCCATGAGATTCGAGTTAGCAGATGAAGCTGCCACGCTCGAATTGGGAGCGAGACTCGCATTGGCGATACCCCCGTCGCCAGATGAGGCGCTGAAAGTGGCACTGCATGGCGATCTGGGAGCGGGCAAGACCACCCTGACGCGCGGCTTTTTGCGAAGTTTGGGGGTCGCTGGATCAGTGCGTAGTCCGACGTTTTCTTTGCTCGAAAGCTATGAGCTCGATCGGTTGACGGTCGTGCATCTCGATTTGTATCGATTGCGTGATGCAGGCGATGTTCGGGCCTTGGGCCTCGCAGACCACGATCATCGCGGCTGTCTTTGGATGGTCGAGTGGCCCGAGCGGGCGGCCGGGGCCTTGGGTCGATTCGATCTCGAAGTGACGTTACAGGTGGTCGGTGACGGACGCCTTGCCGAGCTGTCTGCGGGTACCGAGGCGGGTCGCCAGTGGCTGCAGGCGTTGTGAACTCTCGGTCGCAGAGCCTTAATTTTGTTGAAATTTATCTCTCTTAGCGCTTACAGTTCGCGCCCATGACAGGGCGTTTTAGATCGTTTGCCGTGGCCGTTGGGCTGTTGGCGCTATCTTCGGTCTCGGCGCAGGCCGCGACCGAGCTGCGCGCTCTGCGTATCGATACCGAGGCGAACGCGACGCAGATTCGTATCGAGCTCTCAGCCGCCACCTCGACGCGCTGGTTCGTACTCGAGCAGCCGCGGCGTTTGGTCGTCGACATGGCCAATACCGCCAAGCCCAAGCGAGCGCTGCCGCGAGCGAGCGGCGCTGTTCGAGTCCTACGCGCCGGGCCGCAAGCTAATGGTGATCTTCGCTTGGTTTTCGAGATAGATCCTTCGGCGCAGGTTAATCCGCTCGGGTCATCGACACCGTCGAATCGCACGGCCGCGCTCGAATTTTCTTTGGCATCAGCAACGGGCGTCGCTGCAGCGGGCGTGGCCGCCTTGACCGAAAGCGCGACGATTGCGCCAGCCCCATTGAAGGAAGTGAAGGCGGCACACGCGCCGCCGAGCTCCGGGCGTGAGGTCATCGTAGCGATCGACGCCGGTCACGGCGGACAAGATCCCGGTGCGATCGGTCGGGCCGGCACTCGTGAGAAGGATGTCGTACTCGACATCTCCAAACGTCTTGCTGCGCGCATCAATCGCGAGCCAGGGATGCGTGCGATTCTCACGCGTGATGGCGACTTTTTTTTGAAGCACCGAGAGCGGATTCGCCGCGCGCGAGCAGCGGGTGCACAACTATTCGTCTCGGTGCATGCGGATGCTGTGCGCGATCCATCGGTATCGGGCTCGTCGGTGTACGTGTTATCGGAGAAGGGCGCGAGCGACGAGCAGTCGCGATGGTTGGCTGACCGTGAAAACGCAGCTGATCTTGCCGGCGGCGTCTCTCTCGATGACAAAGATCCGGTCATTGCCTCGGTGTTGGTCGACTTGGCACAATCGGCGCAGATCGGTCAAAGCGTCGTCGCGGCCGAGCGGGTGCTGCGTTCGCTGCGCCGTGTCAACGAAGTGCGCAAGCCGCAGGTACAACAGGCGGGGTTCTTGGTGTTGAAAAGCCCCGACATTCCCTCGATGTTAGTGGAGACCGCGTTCATCTCGAGTCCCTCGGATGAGCGCTTGCTCAACATCGAATCTAAGCGCGCCGAGCTAGCCGAAGCGATTTTCGATGGGGTTCGGCAATTCTTCCTCGATCACCCCCCTGAGGGTTCGCGCTTCGCACTTGAGCGTGATCGCGCTCGCACGGTCGTCGCGACAGCGCCAGAGTCCGCTGCGGCCGGCAAACTCTAAGATTCGTATCGTGCCCATTCGAAAGTTGCCGAGCGCGCTCGTCGACCAGATCGCCGCGGGCGAGGTGGTCGAGCGTCCTGCCTCCGTTGTCAAAGAATTACTGGAAAACAGTTTGGACGCGGGGGCGCGCCACATCGATATCGACATCGAAGGTGGCGGCGCGGCTTTGATCCGAATTCTCGATGATGGTTCCGGCATTGCCGCTGACGAGTTGGCTTTGGCAGTGCAGCGGCATGCGACGAGCAAGATTGCGACCGTGGATGATCTGGCCGCCATCACGAGTTTAGGTTTTCGCGGCGAGGCCTTACCTTCGATCGGTTCGGTCTCGCGCATGCGAGTCGCCTCGCGGCGCGAGGGTGCTTCGCAGGCCGTGGAGATTCGTGTCGATGGTGGTGAGGTGGGTGAGATCAAGCCCTCGGCGCAGCCGCGCGGCACCCTGATCGAGGTGCGCGATCTCTTTTTCAACATACCGGCGCGACGCAAATTTTTGCGTGCGGAAAGCACGGAGTGGGGCCATATCGCGCGCCTGGTCGAGCGCTTTGCCTTAGTGCGTTTCGATGTGGCGTTTCGCTTGCGACACGGTGGTCGCGTGCTGCTCGATGCGCCGCTCACCACGAGCAGCGAGGGGCGACGAGCGAGAGTCGCATCGATACTCGGTAATGAATTCGTGGCTAATGCCATCGAGTTCGAGCGTCGATCCGGTTCTGTTTCGCTGCACGGTTGGCTCGGTCAACCGCAGGCCGCGCGGGTGAGTAGCGATCATCAATATGCCTACGTGAACGGGCGCACGGTTCGTGATCGCCTGCTCGCAAGTGCCGTCCGACTGGGCTATCGCGATGTGCTCTATCACGGGCGTCAGCCGGCTTATCTCGTCTACTTAGAACTCGATCCCTCGTGGGTCGACGTCAACGCCCACCCGCAGAAACTCGAAGTACGCTTCCGCGATAGTCGCCAGATCCATGATTTCGTCTTTCGCAGTGTGCACTCGGCGCTCGGTGTCCCCGCTGGTGTTGCAGCTCCGACAGCCGATGCGACTGCGGCACTTGGTATCCCCGCTCGCGATGTTAAGACGAGCGCGCTGACGACGGCGAGTTTCCCCCTCGAAACGGTCGATGCCGTCGCTGAGCTGTTCGCCGCAGGAGTGAGCGAACCCCAAGCGGTGGAGCCGGGCGAACTCGGCACGGCAATTGCGCAGCTGCATGGTGTCTATATTTTATCGCAAAGCCGCTCGGGTCTCGTGCTCGTCGATGCGCACGCTGCGCACGAGCGTGTCTTGTACGAGAAGCTGAAACTCACGCAAGGAGATCGTGCAGCCTCGCAACGGCTGCTAGAGGCTCGCGTCGTGGATGTGGCCCCGCACGTCACCGAATTTTTCGATTCGCACGCGGCGGAATTCGAGCGTGCGGGTTTCGAGATCGATGTGCTTGCCCCGGGTAAGCTCGCCGTGCGCGCCGTGCCGGGTTTGCTAGCTCAAGAAGATCCGGCGCCTCTCATCCGTGACGTGTTGCAGGATCTGGCCGATGAGCGCGGTGCGCACCATCTCGATGGAACCGTCAACGCCTTGCTCGGCAATATCGCCTGTCGCAGCGCGATCAAGGCGAATCGTCGGCTGACGTTGCCCGAGATGAATGCCTTGCTGCGCGAGATGGAAGCGACCGAGCGGGCGGGTCAATGTAATCACGGACGGCCGACCTGGGCCACGTTGTCGCTCGCGCAACTCGACCAGTTGTTCTTGCGTGGCCGCTGAATTCGATGCGCTGATGATTGCAGGGCCGACGGCGAGCGGTAAGTCTGCGCTCGCTTTGCACCTCGCCGAGCTCGTCCCGGCGGAGATCATCAGCGTGGATTCCGCGCAGGTTTATCGCGGATTCGACATCGGCTCGGCCAAGCCGTCAGAGGCGCTGCGCGAGAAGATTCCTCATCATCTGATCGACATCCGCGATCCCGAGGAGAGCTACAGTGCTGGCGACTTCGTGAACGACGCTCTCTTGGCGATCGAGGCGGTGAAAGCGCGCGGTCGTTTGCCGATTCTCGTTGGCGGCACGATGCTCTACTTCAATGCGCTCATTCACGGCATCGCCAAATTACCGACCGCCGATCCGGAAATCCGCCGGGCGATCGATGCGCAAGCCGCTGTGCGCGGGTGGCCTGCGCTGCATGCCGAGTTGCTCGAGGTCGATCCGCCGGCTGCCGCCAAGATTCACCCGAACGATCCGCAGCGTATCCAACGGGCTTTAGAGGTTTACCGAGCCAGCGGTCGGCCGATTAGCCAATGGCAGAGCGACACCCGTCCGCGCCACTCCTGGCGCTGGGCTCGTCTGGCACTCGTCCCCAACGATCGAGCTTGGCTCCACCAGCGGATCGCGCGGCGTTTTCACCAGATGATGGAGGAGGGCTTTCTGGCCGAGGTTGAGCGCCTGCGCGCGCGTCCGGGGCTCGGGAGCGGTGCCGCTTCACTGCGGGCCGTGGGATATCGCCAGATCTGGGCGCATTTGGCGGGCGAGATGGATCTGGCGTCAGCGACCGAGCGGGCGATTGCCGCCACCCGACAGCTCGCCAAGCGTCAACTGACCTGGATCAACGCCGATCCAAATTGGGAGCGGTTGGCGCCCGAGGACGAGCCGACTCTGGCGGCGAGGGTGGCCGCCTTGCAGCGAGGGTTGCTTTCGCAACGGTGAAGGAACTTCTGTCATGTTAGATTGTCAACCTGACGGGGTGGGCGAATAACATTCAGGAGTCGATCATCATGGCCAAGGGCCAGTCTCTGCAGGATCCGTTTTTGAACCAGCTTCGCAAGGAGCGTGTCCCCGTTTCGATCTACCTCGTCAATGGCATCAAACTGCAGGGGCAGATCGACTCGTTCGATCAGTTCGTCGTGCTGCTCAAAAATACCGTCAACCAGATGGTCTACAAGCACGCGATTTCGACCGTCGTGCCTGCGCGCAACGTGCGTCTTCCGTCACCGGAAGAGCCCGAGGGCGGCGTCGATCCGGATCCGGTCGGCGAGTGATTCGGACACGCCTGACGCGTGTTTGAACGTCCCCGCGGCGGCGAGAAGGCCGTCCTCGTGCGTCTGGGTCTTGGCGCACCGGTAGAGCAGGAAGATCTCGACGAGTTCGCTCAATTGGCTGAGTCAGCCGGCGTGGCCGTGGCCGCGACCGTCACGGGCAAGCGTGATCGTCCCGACCCCAAATATTTCGTCGGTAGCGGCAAGGCTGAAGAGATTCGACAAGTCGCGGTGGATACCTGCGCCGAGGTCATTTTGGTTGACCATGCGCTCTCGCCGAGTCAGGAGCGCAACCTCGAGAAATTAACCGGATTGCGTGTGCTCGATCGCAACGCGTTGATCCTCGATATCTTTGCCCAACGTGCGCGTAGCCACGAGGGCAAGCTCGAGGTGGAGCTCGCGCAGCTGCGTCACCTCTCGAGTCGTCTCGTGCGCGGTTGGACCCACCTTGAGCGCCAAAAGGGTGGTATCGGCATGCGTGGTCCTGGTGAGACCCAGCTCGAAACCGACCGTCGATTGCTCGGTGAACGGGTGCGTGTGCTCTCGCGCCGGCTTGAAAAGCTGCAATTGCAGCGCGAGACCGGGCGGCAGCGTCGCGTAGAGATTCCCATACCCTCCGTTGCGCTGGTGGGTTACACCAACGCTGGCAAGTCGACGTTGTTTCGTTCGTTGACGGGCGCTGATGCTTATGTCGCCGATCAGCTCTTCGCAACGCTCGATCCGCTCGTTCGTAAAGTGGAGTTGCCCGGTGGAACGCCGGTCGTGCTCGCCGACACGGTCGGTTTCATTCGCGAGTTGCCACATGAACTCGTGGCGGCATTCCGATCCACGCTCACCGAGGCGCGCGAGGCAACTTTGCTGCTGCACGTCATCGACGCGAGCGATCCTCGGCGTGATGAGCGTATCGAGCAGGTCAACGCGGTGCTCACCGAAGTGGGGGCGGGCGATTTGCCGCAGATTCGCGTCTACAACAAGATCGATCGACTCGAGTTGCAGCCGCATGCCGAGCGCGATGCCGAGGGGCAGGTGGCGAGTGTATGGATTTCGGCTGTGAAACATCTCGGGCTCGATCTTTTGCTCGAATCGATCGCCGAGCGTCTCGCTCTGTTCGCCAGGCTACGCCGGGTGCGTGCCGTCGCAAGCCAGGCGGGCCAGCTGCGAGCCAGGCTTTACTCGGCCGGGGCCATCCGCGAGGAACAGGTTCAGGACGACGGTTCGATCGAATGGTCGGCTGCCGTACCCGACAGCGAGGCCGCAGCCCTCGCGCGAATTCCGGGCGTGACGGTCGAGGCCTTGATACCCCTCGTACCGCCCTCAGGTGAGTACACAACTTGTGTGGCTGACAGGGGCTACCTACAATCGGCTGTATCGTCGCGCCGCCCTTGATTTCCTCCTTATCCGCGCGCAACTGAAAGCACACCTATGGCATGGAATGAACCTGGCGGTAGCCAAAAAAACCCTTGGGGTAAGCGTCCCGGCAAGTCCGGCGGTGACGATGCCCTGCGCAAATTTCAGCGCAAGCTCGACAACATCCTAAAAGGCGCGGGTGCCGGTGGTCCTAGCGGAACCGAGCCGGAAGATACCGAGCCTGTCGATAATCGCTCACAACTGCTGATCGTTGCGGGTGTGGTGCTCGCGTTCTGGCTGTACCAAAGTTTCTTCACCATCGATCAAGCCGAGCGCGGCGTGATACAGCGTTTCGGTCAGTTCACCTCGGTGCGCGATCCGGGTCTCGGTTTTCATTTTTGGCCGATCGAGCGAGTGACGAAGGTCAATACTCAGAAGGTCAGCAGCGTGACCTACACCGCCAAAGTGCTGACTCAGGACATCAACCTGATCGACATGACGCTGGCGGTTCAGTATCAACTGCGCGATCCGGTCAAATATCTTTTCAAAGTTCGCGATCCTGAGCAGACCTTGAGTGATGTCGGCGAGATGGCGATTCGTGAGGTCGTCGGTCGCAGCACGCTCGAGGCGATCTTCGTCTCCAATCGTGAGCAAGTCACAGCGAGTACGCGGGATCTGATCCAGCGCACGCTCGATCAATACGGTACGGGCATCTTCATCACCAGCGTCAACCTCACCGATATTCAGGTGCCAACTGACGTGCAAGAGTCGCAGCGCGATGCCAACAAGGCGCTCGCGGACAAGGAGCGCCTCACCAAGGAAGCCGAAGCCTATGCGAGCGGCATTTTGCCGGTGGCCGAGGGTGCCGCGTTACGTCAGCTGCAGGAAGCCGAAGCGTATCGTGCGCAAGTGGTCGCAGTGGCTGAGGGTGAGGCCCAGCGTTTCAACCAGTTGGTCGGCGCCTACGAGAAGGCCCCACGCGTCACGCGCGATCGCCTCTACATCGAAGCGGTCGAAAACGTGTTGAGTCGATCGCAGAAGGTCGTCGTCGACAGCAAGTCAGGCAACCAGATGCTGTATCTGCCTCTCGATAAGATCATGGAACAACGCCGCGGCGACGGATCTGAACCGGAGGTCTCGGTCACCATTCCGCGATCGGCTGCCGGTGCCGCTGCGGACAATGCCGCCGATGCGCGTGCGCGGGTGGAGCGCTGATATGTCACAGTCATTGCAACGCATTATCGGAATCGTCGTCGCCATCGGCGTGCTGATCAGTCTTTGCACCTTCACGGTGTCTGAGAATGAAGTCGCCATCCGCAGCCGCTTCCAAGAAATCGTCGCTGCGGGGTATGAACCCGGGCTGCACTTCAAGCTGCCGATCGATACGGTGCGCAAATTCGAGCGACGCATCGTCTCGCAGAGCTTTGAGGGTGAAACCTTCCTCACGAGCGAAAACCGCGGACTGATCGTCGACTACTACGTCAAATGGCGTATCAAAGACGAGGCGCGCTATGCACAGTCTTTTGGTGTCGATCCTGGCGCGGCTGGTCAGCGCATTTCCGATATCGTCAAAGACGGTATCAAGAATGCGGTAGCGCAGCGCACCCTCGAAGAGATCGTCTCGGCAGAGCGCACGGCGTTCACCGGTGTCATGTTCCAGCGCGCGAGCGGTATTGTCGATACATTGGGTCTCGAGTTGATCGATGCTCGCGTGCGCACGATTCGGTTGCCGCCTGACGTGGAATCGCGCGTTTATGCGAGCATGCAGCAGAGCTTCGGACGTCTCGCTCGCCAATTGCGCGGCGAGGGCGAGAAGGACGCACTGCGTATTCGCGCCGAAGCGGATCGTAAGCGCACGGAGATCCTCTCGATTGCCGCGCGTGATGCACTCAAGATTCGTGGTGAAGCCGATGCGAAGGCGACGGCAACTTACGCGTCCGCCTATGGCAAGAATCCTGAGTTCTATTCGTTTTATCGCAGCATTCAGGCATATAAGAATTCCTTGGGCAAGGACGGTGACATCATGGTCGTTTCGCCCGATAGCGAGTTCTTCAAGTATTTGCGTAACCCGAACGCGCGCTGATCGGCATGTCGCAAGGTCGTTTCGTCGTCGTCATCGGCACCCAGTGGGGTGACGAGGGCAAGGGCAAGATAGTCGACCTGCTGACCGAGCGCGCGGCGGCGGTTGCGCGTTTCCAAGGTGGTCATAACGCCGGTCATACGCTCATCGTGGGGGGCGAGAAGACCGTCTTGTCGCTGATCCCATCCGGCATTCTGCGATCGCAGGTGCGATGTTTCATCGGCAATGGCGTAGTGCTGTCGCTTGAGGCATTACTGCGTGAAGCGGATATGCTCGTTGAGCGCGGCGTCCCGGTCTTCGAGCGGCTGCGTATTGCGCCCAATTGTCCGTTGATATTGCCCTCGCATGTGGCACTCGATCGCGCGCGCGAGCAGGCCCGTGGTGTCAATGCGATTGGTACGACCGGGCGGGGTATTGGTCCCGCCTACGAAGATAAGGTCGCGCGTCGCGCGCTGCGGGTCGCCGATTTGTTCCAACGTGAGCGTTTCGCCGCCAAGCTCGGTGAGGTTCTCGATTTCCACAACTTCGTTCTGCAGCAGTACTTCAAGCTGCCAGCGGTCGATTTCCAGCAGACGCTCGATCAACATCTCGCGATGGCCGAGCGCGTCAAACCGCTCGTCGTGGATGTCACGCTCGAGTTGCAAAAGCTGCGTGATGCGGGTGCGAGTGTGATGTTCGAGGGTGCGCAAGGCGCCATGCTCGATGTCGATCTCGGTACTTATCCCTTCGTGACCTCATCGAACACCACGGCGGGCTTTGCCGGCACAGGCACGGGTCTAGGACCGCGACATTTCGATTATGTCCTTGGCATCGTGAAAGCCTACACGACACGCGTGGGCGCCGGACCCTTCCCGACGGAACTCTTCGACGAGACGGGTGAGTATCTGCAACGTGTCGGCAAAGAGTTTGGTGCTGTCACCGGCCGCCAGCGTCGATGCGGCTGGTTCGATGCGGTCGCATTGCGTCGCTCGGTGATCCATTCGAGCATCTCGGGTCTTTGCATGACCAAGCTCGATGTGCTTGATGGTCTCGATGCCATTCGACTCTGCGTTGGTTATCGCGCGGCCGGCGAAGTGAGCGAGGTGCCACCCCTGCTGGTCGAGGGCTTCGGTGAAGTCGAGCCCGTTTACGAAGAGATGCCCGGATGGAAGGGCAGCACCTTTGGTGTGACGAAAGAACAAGATCTGCCGATCGAGGCGCAGCGTTATCTCGCGCGAATCGAGGAACTCGTCGGCGTACCCATCGATGTTATTTCGACCGGCCCTGATCGCGATCAGACCATCGTGCGTCGACATCCCTTCGGGTGATCGGCCAGGAGTAAACCTATGAATTCGAATTCGACCGCGCTGCGCCACGATATCGTGGTGTTCGGTGCGACCAGTTTCGTCGGTCAGATTCTGTGCCGTTATTTGTTGCAGCGACATGGTGTCGGCCAAGGTTTGCGCTGGGCCATTGCCGCGCGCTCGGCGAGCAAGCTCGATGAGTTGAAACGCTCGCTTGGCTCAGACGCGGTCGCACTCGAGTCGATCGTCGTCGACGCCGCTGATGAAGCTGGCTTGCGGCGCCTTTGCCACGACACGCGAGTGGTGGTCTCGACGGTGGGGCCCTATGCGCTCTATGGCGAAACTTTGGTCAAAGTCTGCGCTGATACGGGTACTGACTATTGTGACCTCACCGGTGAGGTGCAGTGGATCCGTCGGATGATCGAACGTTACTCCGCCGCTGCCGCCGCAAGTGGTGCGCGTATCGTTCATTGTTGTGGCTTCGACTCGATTCCGTCAGATTTTGGCGTGTGGTTTTTACAGCGTGAGTCACAACGCTCCTTCGGCAAAACCTGCTCGCGTGTGAAGCTACGTGTCAAAGCGATGCGTGGTGGCTTCTCGGGCGGCACGGTAGCGAGCCTGTTAAACGTCGTCAAAGAAACGCGGGCCAATCCGGCACTGCGAAAAGAGCTGGCCAATCCTTACTCCTTATGCATCGGCAGTAGCGTCAAAGGTGTGCGTCAGCCGAGCGGTGCAACGGTTGCTCTCGATGCCGATTTTCGCAGTTGGACAGCGCCGTTCGTGATGAGTGGCATCAACACGCGCATCGTGCATCGCAGTAATCTGCTGCAGTCTCACTCGTATGGCGCCGATTTCGTCTATGACGAAGCCGTGCTCACGGGTCGTGGCTTGCGAGGGAGGCTTGCCGCGATGGGCGCCGGTGCCGGGCTTGCGGCCTTCATGGTCGCAAGCAGTATTGGCCCCGTGCGAGGTCTTCTCGAGCGTTATGTCTTGCCTAAACCGGGCGAGGGACCAAGTCCAATTCAGCAAGAGCGTGGATTCTTTGATCTGCGGCTGTTCGGTCGCACCAACGATGGGCGCAATCTGCGCGTGAAAGTCACGGGCGATCGCGACCCAGGCTACGGCTCGACCGCCAAGATGTTGGGTGAAGCTGCCGCCTGTCTCGCCTTTGATGTCTCGCGAGCGGAAGTGGGCGGTGGTTTTTGGACGCCGGCGAGTGCGCTCGGCGAGAAGCTGCTGGCTCGGCTGCAAGCGCACGCCGGTCTCGGCTTCGAAAGACAGGATGATTGAAATCACCACCCTGGTGCCCGGGAGAGGACTCGAACCTCCACGGTGTTACCCGCTAGTACCTGAAACTAGTGCGTCTACCAATTCCGCCACCCGGGCAGGGTGGGCGGCGAAATGTACGCAGGGGCGGCACGGGTGTCAATGAAGCATCGTTCGGGGTCACGTCGGCACCCACCGCGTCATGGCGGTTTAGCAACCGGACCGCGTTCGCGCCGGAGCAGTGCTGGAACCATGGAAGGCGTCGTTTCGACCCACCGATCGGGGTTCGCGTTCGTGCGCGTCGAGGGGCAAGAGGAGAGCGTCTTTCTGCCGCCGAGAGCGGCCGTCGGTTTGGCGAGCGGCGATCGGGTACGTGTGAGCGTCGAGAAGGATCACTCCGGTCGTTATTCGGGCGAAGTACTCGCGATCCTCTCTCGCGGAGTGACAGCTTTCCTCGGCACCGTCGAGATTCAGGGGCGTACGGCATTCGTTCATTCGGTTGATCGTCGGTTGAGTCTGCGTTGTCTTGTGCCTGCCGATAGTTTGGGCGGCGCTCGGCGTGACGATTGGGTGATTGCGCGCATTACTCGCTATCCGGATGCCCACCGAACCGCTATGGCCGAGGTAGTAAAGGTGCTCGATCCCGAGCGTCCGCTCGAGATGGCGACGGAAACGGCGATCGCGCGCTATTCGTTGCCCGTCGAGTTTGGTCCCGCTGCGCTGCGTGAGGCCGAAAACTTTGGTGAGCGTATCGATTCGAATGAAGCGCGCGATCGGGTCGATTTACGCGACTTACCGCTCGTCACGATCGATGGTGCTGATGCACGCGATTTCGACGATGCCGTCTATGCAGAGCGACATCCCAAGGGCTTTCGACTCGTCGTCGCGATCGCCGATGTGAGTCACTACGTTCGAACCGGTAGTGGTCTTGATGCCGATGCGCGCGAGCGGGGTACGTCGGTGTACTTCCCGGGGCGGGTGTTGCCCATGCTCCCGGTTGGTTTATCGAATCATCTTTGCTCGCTCGAGCCTGACGTCGATCGATTGTGCTTGGTCGCCGATATGGTCGTCGGTAAGAGCGGTGGATTGCTCGACTTTCGTTTTTATCCGGCCGTGATGCGCAGTCATCTGCGGCTGACTTACACGCTCGCCTTCGAAGCGCTGTTCGAGGGTCAGCCGGCGGCGCGTAAAACCATCGGCTCGTTGTTGCCGGCGCTCGAACCCTTGGTAGATCTCTATCGCGTGCTGCTCAAGGCACGGCATCGTCGCGGCGCCTTAGATTTTGAGAGCACCGAGCCTATCTACGATTTTGATGAGGCGGGGCGGGTGCGCGCTATGTCGCTTTATGCGCGAAATGATGCGCACAAGCTCATCGAGGAATGCATGATCCTTGCGAACGTCGCCGCAGCTCGTCAGTTGAAGGGCGCGCGAGCGGGTGGGCTTTATCGCGTGCACGCTGTGCCGGATGAAAAGAAGCTCGATCAGCTGCTGACTCAGCTGACGGCCATCGGTGTCGATGCCACGCTGCCGGAAGAAGTCGAGCCACGCGATTTGAAGAAGATCACGGAGCGTGCAGCCAATAGTATCGACCTGCCCTTCATCGAATCGTTGGTTGTTCGGTCCATGCCTCAGGCCTTGTATCAGCCGGTGAACATCGGTCACTTTGGTTTGGCACTGACTGAATATGCTCATTTCACATCGCCCATTCGCCGTTACCCGGATCTGGTTGTGCATCGGGCAATCAAAGCCAGTCTCGACCCGGCGGATCGATCGGGGCTGCGTTATGGGGCAGAGGAACTTGCGCCGTTAGGGCAAGATCTTTCCCGTCTCGAGAAGCGCGCGGACGAATCTGACCGGTACGTCGATAACTTCCTCAAATGCAGCTACCTACGTGAGCGGCTTGGTCAAACTTTTGATGGTCTGATCACGACCGTGGTCGAGTATGGTTGCTTTGTTCAATTACGCGGAATCGGCATCGATGGCTTGCTACGTCTCGATACGCTGCGTGACGATGATTACGAGATGAGTCCCGATGGTCAGGCTTGGTATGCCAAGCAGCGCGACCTCGAGCTGCGGATTGGTGCCGCAGTGCGCGTGATCGTCACGAATGCGAATCCGGTCGAGGGTCTCGTTGATCTTGAGCTCGATGCAGCGATAGAGCCAGCGAAGCGCAGCAAATCGCGTCGTGCCGTGCGAGGTAAGAAGCGCTCATGAGTCAAGCGGAAATCGTTCATGGCATCCACGCCGTACAGGCGCTGCTTGAGCGCCATGCCGAGCGAGTGCAACGCGTCTACCTAGCGCGAGGGCGAGAGGATGCGCGAGCGGCGAGCCTACTCAAAGCTGCAGCGGTCGCCGGTGTTGTGATCGAGCGGGTGGATGCGGCGCGTCTCGAGCGTCTCGCAGGCGCGTCCGTACACCAAGGTATCGTGGCCGAGGTCAAGCCCATGGCGCCTTGGAACGAGGACCGACTGACCGCGGCGTTATCGGAGTGGGACTCGGCGCGTGGCGCGCCGCTCGTGTTGGCGCTCGATGGCGTGCAGGATCCGCATAATCTCGGCGCCTGTCTGCGTACGGCCGATGCCTGTGGAGCGCTGGCCGTGGTGATTCCGAAAGATCGCGCGGTGCAGATGAACGCCACGGTGCGCAAGGTCGCCGCGGGCGCCGCCGAGACCACGCCAGTGGTCGTTGTGACCAATCTCGTCCGTTGTCTACGCGATTTGAAATCGCAAGGCCTTTGGGTCGTAGGTGCCGAGGCCGAAGGTGAGAAGCGTGCAGATCAGATCGATCTGACCGGGCCGATTGCTCTCGTGATGGGTGCTGAGGGCAGTGGGCTTCGGCAGAACACCCGTCAACATTGCGATTTTTTGGTTCGGCTCCCCTCGCTAGGGGCGGTCGAGAGTCTCAACGTGTCCGTGGCGACCGGCATGTTGCTCTATGAAGCGGTACGCCAAAGACAAACCACAAGCCTCTGATCTGGCTTGACTTTTAAGGCTTGAGAATTGGCTGGCAGGGCAGCACTCGACGGTTGCTGCCGGGCGGGCCGTCGGCTATAGTTCGCGCCCCTTGCTCCACTGGCAGCGCCTCGCCGGGGGGCTTTTACTCACAAGGAGATCACATGAGGCACTATGAAGTCGTATTTCTGGTCCATCCGGATCAGAGCGAGCAGGTTCCGGCCATGCTCGAGCGTTACAAAGGCATGATCACCCAAGGCGGTGGTCAGGTTCACCGTCTTGAGGACTGGGGTCGTCGCCAGTTGGCGTTCCCGATCTCGAAGGTTCACAAGGCTCACTACATCCTCATGAACATCGAGACCGACCAGAAGACGCTGGCTGAGCTCACTGGTGCTTTCCGCTTCAGCGACGCCGTGCTGCGTCACCTCGTGATCAAGATGGACGGTCCTGTGATCGAGCCGTCGCCGATGGCACGCGGTGAGGAAGAGGAAGCCGGTGAGGGCGTTGATCGTCCGCGCCGTGTCCGTCGTGATGATCTCGGTGACGAAGAAGGCCTCGGGGAGTAATCAACATGAGCTTTGGCAAACAGCAGGGCGGCAACAGCCGCTTCACCCGTCGCAAGAAGTTTTGTCGTTTCACCGCCGAAGGCGTTAAGCAGATCGACTACAAAGATCTCGCGACTCTCAAGGGTTACATCACCGAGACCGGCAAGATCGTTCCGAGCCGTATCACGGGAACCCGTTCGTTTTACCAGCGTCAACTGGCCACGGCCGTACGTCGCGCACGCTATCTCGCGTTGCTCCCGTACACCGACCAGCATTGATCGGGCGGAGGAATCACCATGGATGTCATTCTTCTTACCAAAGTTGCCAACCTCGGCAATATCGGTGATCGCGTCAATGTGAAGTCGGGCTACGGCCGTAACTTCCTGTTGCCCTCGGGCAAGGCCACGCTCGCAACGCCTGCGAACGTTGCCAAGTTCGAAGCGCGTCGCGCGGAACTCGAGAAGATCGCTCGCGATGAACTCGCCGACGCAACGAGCCGCGCCGAGGCCATGAAGGAGTTCAAGCTGCAGATTACGGCGAAGGCCGGCAGCGAGGGCAAACTTTTCGGCTCGATCGGCACGTCTGATATTGCCGATGCCTGCACGGCTCAGGGTCACAAGGTGGCGCGTTCGGAAGTGCGCATGCCCAATGGCCCGATCCGTATGGTCGGTGAACACGCGATCTCGCTGCACTTGCACACGGATATCGATGTCGAGTTGCAGCTGACCGTGATCGCCGAGGAGTAATTGCGCCCATGAGCGCACGCGGCGGAGACGTGCGAACACCGCCGCATTCGATCGAGGCGGAGCAGGCCGTTTTAGGCGGTCTGCTCCTCGACTCGCAGTCCTGGGACAACGTCGCTGACGTGCTCCGCTCCGAGGACTTTTACCGGCCTGATCACCGCATCATCTTTGATGCCATCGGCAAGTTGGCTGCTTTGGGTCAGCCTTCCGATGCGGTCACCGTCAGCGAGCAGCTTGAGCGCAGCGGTCAAATAACCGATGCCGGCGGTCTTGCCTATCTCGGTGCACTGGCACGCGATACGCCGACAGCCGCCAACGTGCGTGCGTACGCCGAAATCGTTCGTGAGCGATCGCTGCTGCGTCAGCTGCTAAAAGCAGGCACCGATATCGCAGCGTCGGTGTTCAACAACGAAGGTGAAACGGCTCGAGAGCTCGTCGAGACCGCCGAAAGTCGGGTGTTTGCGATTGCCGAGCAGGGCGTACGCGGACAGCGCGACGGTGCCGTCGCAGTGCAATCTTTGATGCCGGGCTTGATCGATCAGATCGACGAGTGGCACAACAATCCGGACGGTATGCGCGGCCTGCCGACCGGGTTCGATGAGTTTGATCGCAAGACCGGTGGATTGCGCGGCGGCGATCTTGTCGTCGTCGCGGGTCGTCCCTCGATGGGTAAGACCACCTTTGCCGTGAATATGGCTGAGTACGCTGCGCTTAAAGAGGGCGTGAAAGCCTCAGTCGCAATTTTTTCGATGGAAATGCCATCGGAGCAGCTGCTTACACGCATGCTCTCGTCCGTCGGTCGTGTGAGCTTGCAGCATATTCGTAGCGGCGGCATTTCCGATGACGATTGGCCGCGCATCACCGGCGCCGCCGGGCAGTTATCCGAAGCGCGGATCTTCATCGACGAGACGCCAGGACTGACGCCGACCGAGTTGCGCGCGCGTGCTCGTCGCGTGCATCGCGAGCACGGTTTGAACCTGGTGGTCGTCGACTACCTGCAGCTGATGCAGGTCCCTGGTAACCAAGAAAATCGCGCTACCGAGATCGCCGAAATTTCGCGCGGACTCAAGGCGCTTGCCAAAGAATTACATGTGCCCGTGATCGCGCTCTCGCAGCTCAATCGCGGCGTCGAGCAGCGTGTCGATAAAAAGCCGGTAATGTCAGATCTTCGCGAATCGGGAGCGATCGAGCAGGACGCGGACATGATCCTGCTGATCTATCGCGAAGAGGTGTATGACAAGAACACCACCAAGAAGGGCATTGCCGAGATTGATCTCGCGAAACACCGCAACGGTGAAACCGGCACCTTCTTGTTGACCTTCCAGGGTCAGTATTCCCGCTTCGTCAATTACGCGCCCGACTCGTACGCCGAGGGTGTGCTGCGTTGAGTTCAATGGCGCAGGGGCCGATCCGCGCTGTCATTTCGCGCTCGGCTTGGCGCCATAATCTCGCTCGATTGCGCGCGGCGGCACCCGAAGCCCAAGTTCTGGCAGTCATCAAGGCCAACGCCTACGGGCATGGCGCCATCGAAGCTGCGCGAACCTTGCCCGCCGATGCCTTTGGTGTCGCCCGTCTGGCTGAGGGGATCGAGTTACGAGCGGCGGATATCGTCGCGCCGATCGTCTTGATGGAAGGGGTGTTTTCGCCTGCCGAGCTCTCGTTAGCTCTGCTGCATCGTTTCGATCTTGTCGTGCATTCGGCTCATCAAATTGATTGGTTGGAGTCGTGCGCGGCCACTGCAGGCCAGCCTCCTATCGTCGTGTGGTTGAAGATGAACACCGGCATGAATCGACTCGGTTTCGACGAATCTGATCTGTCGGACGCTGCGATGCGTTTACAGCAGATCGCAATCGTCAAAGAAATTCGTCTCATGACGCACTTCGCCACGGCGGATGAGCCCGATCATCCGCTGACAGGGCATCAATTGGAGCGATTCGCAGCGGTATCGGCCGGTATCAGGGGTTCGCGTAGCCTCGGTAATTCGGCTGGTATCCTCAAAGGTGTGGCCATGCAGGGTGATTGGGTGCGCGCCGGCATAGCGCTTTACGGTTCATCGCCGATCGCGGAGCGCGCCGCCTCCGAACTCGGTCTAGAGCCCGTGATGAGCTTGCAGAGTGAAGTGATCGCGTTGCGCGAACTGCCAGTGGGTGAATCGGTCGGTTACGGTGCGACGTGGGTCGCCGCAAGACCGACGCGTCTTGCGATTGTCGCGGCCGGTTACGCGGATGGGTTTCCGCGCAGTTGCCCTTCGGGCACGCCGGTTTTGGTGAATGGTCGGCGCGCGTCGCTCGTGGGTCGGGTCTCGATGGATATGATCACCGTCGATGTGACTGATATCCCGAACGCGCGTATCGGTGATCCGGTGATCTTGTGGGGTGCGGGTCTATCGGTGGATGAGATCGCCCAGTGCGCAGGCACCATTGGTTACGAGTTGTTGTGTAAGGTGACGGCACGCGTTCCGCGGATTTACGTCGATTGAGTTTTGGCGTGCAAATGCAGCGCGAGCACGCTGATGTTGTCGCGCCCGCCAGCCTGATTCGCTTGATCTATCAACTTTCGGCATAGGCTATCGGCCGAATCGCGGCGGTGCATTGCGTTGCGCCATTGCGCGGCAATTTGCTCGTCGTCGAGTTCGTGATTCAAGCCGTCGCTACAGAGCAGAAATCCATCGCCGAGTTGGCACTGGCACTCGGCGAGTTCAACCCCGCAGTCTGCATCCATACCAATGGCGCGGGTGAGGCGGTGCGCACCCGATGAGGCGCGCGCTTGCGCCTCGGTGCAGAGGCCAAGATCCAAGCGCCATTGCGCGACGGTGTGATCGCGCGTCAACAACACGAGTTGATCATCTCGTAAGCGATATAGGCGCGAATCACCGACGTGTGCGTAGAACAATGTCATATCGTGAAGTGCAGCAACCAATAGCGTGGTTCCCATGCCGGCGAAGAGATCGCAACTGCGTGAGCGTCTGAGGACCCGCTTGTTGGCCGCGATGATCGACTCGGCAAGGAGCTGCCGGTAATTGGCTCGAGGGGTGCCGTCTGTAGGCAGTCGTTGTAGAGCCGTTCGCCAGCAGTGGTAAACGGTGTCGATCGCGAGGCGACTCGCGACTTCGCCACTGGCGTGACCGCCCATGCCGTCGGCGACGGCAAACACGCCTAATATCGGATCGCACAGCAGGCTATCTTCGTTGGTGCTGCGTTTGAGCCCGCGGTCGCTCACTGCAGCGGCATCGAGGCATAGGATCGGTCGTTGAGTTGTTGGCATAGATGGTTCCTCCCACCCGCATTACGGCGTGGCTTTGAGGAAACGGTCATTCAGTGACGCGTGCTAGCATCTGCTCGTCATGAGCAAAGTGCGTGAAGTATTCGTTTGTCGTTCCTGCGGCGCAGAGTCGAGTCGCTGGCAGGGACAATGCAACCAGTGCCAAGAGTGGAATACGCTCGAGTCGGCGCTCAAGGAGCGACGTAGCGCTGCGCCGCGCGCGGCGGGAGCGGCTGCGAAGACGACGCTACTCGGCAAGCTCGATGCGCAGATGACGACGCAACGCGCAGCGAGTGGCTCCAACGAACTCGATCGTGTTTTGGGTGGTGGCCTCGTTCCGGGCAGTGTCGTGCTCCTCGGTGGCGATCCTGGTATCGGCAAGTCGACGTTGTTGCTGCAGGTCGGTGCCCGAGTGTGCAGTCATGCGAGCGTGCTTTACGCCACGGGCGAGGAGTCGGCCTCACAGGTTGCCTCTCGCGCAGCGCGGCTCGGACTCGATGTCGCCAACTTGCAGCTCATGTCTGAACCGAGTCTCGATGTGATACTCGAGGCTGCGCGCGAGGCGAAAGCATCGTTATTGATCGTTGATTCGATCCAAACGGTGCATCTGCCCGAGATCGCTGCAAGCGCCGGTGGTGTCTCGCAGTTGCGTGAGTGCGCCGCAGCCTTGGTGCGCTACGCCAAGAGTACCTCGACGACCGTACTCATCATCGGTCACGTCACGCGTGAAGGCACGATTGCAGGGCCGAAGGTGCTCGAGCACCTCGTCGATACGGTGCTCTATTTCGAAAGTGATGCCGGATCGCGTTATCGCATCGTGCGCGCGACCAAGAATCGCTTCGGTGCCGTCAACGAGCTTGCGTTCTTCGCCATGACCGAGTCGGGCCTCAAAGAAATCGCCAATCCGTCTGCGATATTTTTGGCCCGGCCAACCGAGATCGCTCCGGGGAGTCTCGTGACGGTAGCGCGAGAGGGTGGACGTCCGTTGCTCGTTGAAATTCAAGGGCTCGTCGATCCCATGCGCTTTGGTAATCCGCGGCGGGTTGCGCAAGGTCTCGATTCGACTCGACTCGCGATGTTGCTTGCTGTGCTCAATCGTCACGGTGGTCTCTCGCTGCAAGATCACGACGTGTTCGCCAATGTCGTCGGCGGCTTGTCTTTGCACGAGACGGCCAGCGATTTGCCGGTGTTGCTCGCGTTGGCCTCGAGCCTGCGCGATAAGCCTTTGTCCGCAACGCTTGTAGCGTTCGGTGAGGTGGGTCTCACGGGCGAGGTGCGTCCCGTTGCCTATGGGGAAGAGCGTCTACGCGAGGCGGCGAAGCAAGGCTTTCGGATCGCGATCGTGGCGGCCGACAACGCGCCGCGCAAGCCCATCGAGGGGCTGCAGATCAAAAGCGTCTCGAGGCTATCCGAGGCGCTCGCTCTCGCCTTCGGCGGATGAGTCGCTCGTCACGCGCACCTTGACGGTGCGCACCGTGTTGTCGGCTACTTGCAGCACTTCGAGCTCAAAATTATCGATGCGCAGCGAGGTGCCGGAAGTTGGTATCGTTTCGAGCCGTTCGATCAACAGACCATTCAGTGTTTTCGGTCCGTCGGTCGGTAGCTGCCATCCCAAGGTGCGATTAATCGTGCGGATCGTGGTGCCGCCATTGATGATGTAGGCGCCCGATCGATCACGGTGGATGTCGCGATGCGAGAGGGTGGCCGCGTTCTGCGTGAACTCACCGACGATTTCTTCGAGGATATCTTCGAGCGTCACGAGGCCCATCACTTCGCCATACTCATCGACCACGAAGGCGAGGCGACGTCGATCGCGTTGAAAATTCTGTAGCTGCGTCGTCAGCGGCGTGCCTTCGGGTACGTAGTAGGGTTCGCGCTGCACGGCAACCTCACCGAGGCGCTCTCGATCGAGTGAGCCGCGAGCAAGCTCCTGGGCAACGCGCTTCATGTGCAGCAAGCCCACCATATTGCCCATATCGCCACGGTAGACGGGCAATCGTGTGTGCGGAGTTTGCCGCAGCTGGTCGAGGATACGTTCCCAATCGTCATCGAGATCGATACCCGAAATATCCTGACGCGGGATCATGATGTCGTTCACGGTGATGCGCTCAAGATCGAGTATCCCGATCAGCATCTGTTGGTGACTGCGCGGAATCATGAGCCCAGCTTCCGCGACAACGGTACGCAGTTCTTCACGTGAGAGCGCGTTCTGTTGAGTTTGCTGATCGACCTTGAGCCCGACGAGACGCAGTGCGCCGTTGGTGATCCAGTTCACCGCGTAGACGGCCGGTCGCAATACCCATTGCAAAGCGGTGTAAGCGTAGGCGGACGTCGTCGCAAGCCCACGCGGGTGTAGGGCCGCATAGGTTTTGGGTCCGACCTCACAGAAGATGAGCATGACGAGCGTCAGAATGCCCGCGCCGACGGCCACCCATTCTTCGCCGTGCGTGCGTAGCACGATGATCGCGACCAAGGTCGCCGCGAGATTGTTGACTAGGTTGTTGCCGAGCAAGATCAGGCCGATCAATCGATCGGGGCGCTGCAGTAGTTTCTCGGTAAGGATCGCGCCGCGATGGCCTTGGTTGGCCATGGTGCGCAGCTGATAACGGTTGAAACTCATCAGCGCCGTTTCGGTGCCCGAGAAAAACGCGGACAAAGCGAGACAAAGCGCGAGGAGGCCTATCAAGACGGGGAGGGCCGGGTCGCTCACGGCTATAATCATGCGATGTTCGAAAACCTGAGTCAAAAACTCGCTAAGACGGTCCAAAATCTGCGCGGTAAGGGGCGTATCAGCGAGGACAACATCGCCGAGACCCTGCGCGAGGTGCGCATGGCACTGCTCGAGGCCGATGTCGCTCTGCCCGTCATCAAGGCCTTCCTCGATTCGGTCAAGGTCAAAGCGCAGGGCCAAGAGGTGGCCACCAGCCTGACCCCGGGCCAGGTTTTCGTTTCGATCATCCACCACGAGCTCGTCGAGCTCATGGGAGGCGCTCAAGCGGGCTTTGAACTGCGGGCGCAGCCACCCTACGTGGTGCTGCTCGCGGGCCTGCAGGGAGCGGGTAAAACCACCACAGCCGCAAAACTTGCGCGCTGGCTCATCGAGTCACGCAAGAAACGTGTGCTGCTCGTCAGTACCGACGTTCGGCGTCCGGCGGCGATCACCCAGTTGCAGCGTCTAGCCGAGCAGGTGGGTGCCTCGTTCCACGCCTGTGACCCGAGTGACGATCCGGTTCGGATCGCGCGCGCGGCGCTGGAGGCTGCCAAGCAAGGCGTCTTCGACGTGCTGATCGTCGACACCGCCGGTCGCCTGCATATCGATGCGGAATTGATGGGTGAGGCCCAAGCCATCGATGCTGCCGTGGGCTCTCACGAGCGCTTGTTCGTGGTCGATGCCATGGCAGGTCAGGATGCGCTGAACGCCGCCAAAGCCTTCAGTGGCGCGCTCGAGCTGACCGGCGTGATTCTCACCAAAATCGATGGCGATGCGCGCGGTGGTGCGGCGCTGTCGGTGAGGCACGTTACCGGCAAACCGATCGTTTTCTTGGGTGTCGGCGAAAAAACCGATGCGCTGCAGCCCTTCGATCCGGAGCGCATGGCCGGACGCATTCTCGGCATGGGCGATGTCGTAGCGCTCGTCGAGCAGGTGCAGGGCAAGGTCGATGCTGCTGAGGCCGAGCGCCTAGCGAAAAAGGTCATGGGTGGTGGTCGCTTTGATTTCTACGATCTCAAAGGCCAGCTCGAGCAGGTGCAGAGTCTCGGCGGACTCGAATCGCTGATGGACAAACTGCCGGGCAACCTCGCCAAAGGCGCGATGCCAGCCGGTGAGGGCGATGCGCAGATTCGCCGGCAGATCGCCATCATCAATTCCATGACCCATCGTGAGCGGCGCAAGCCCGACATCATCGACGGATCGCGCCGGCGGCGCATTGCAACCGGCTCCGGCACTCAGGTGCAGGACGTGAACCGGCTGCTGAAGCAGTTCACCGAGATGCAGCGGATGATGAAAAGCATGAAGGGTGGCAAGTTCCGTCGCATGTTGGGTGCCCTCAAAGGCGGCGGGCTGCCCCCGGGCTTTCCGAAGCCGTAAGAGCGCTTCCATCAAGTCACTGATTTCTGTAGACTCCGCGCTCTTTTTCAGCCCCCCGGGGCTACGACCGAGAGCGTAACGACCTATGGTGACGATTCGTCTGACGCGGCGTGGTGCGAAGAATTCGCCCTTTTATCACGTCGTTGTGACCGATAGCCGCAAGCGACAGGGCGGCGCAAGCCTTGAAAATGTAGGCTTTTTTAATCCTGTGGCCCGTAAGAGCGAGCCGAAGCTGAAGCTCGATCTCGCCCGTATCGAATACTGGGTGAGCCAGGGTGCCAAGCAGTCCGACCGCGTGAAATCGCTGGTCAGCGATTACCGCAAGGTCGCTCAGGCCGCGGCCTGAACAGCGACTGGGTTGAGCTGGGGCGACTCGGTCGCCCCAAAGGCTTGAAGGGGTGGTTGCACCTGCAGTCCTGGACGGACCCCCCTGAAGCCATACTGGATTACCCCACATGGCATCTGCGCAGCGCCTCCGGGCAGCGGCAGGTGGTCGAGGTGGCAGAGGCAGACAGCAACCCGAAGGGCTTGCTGGTGCGTCTGGAGGGAGCATCTCAACGAGAGGCAGCGGAACCTTGGGTCGGCTGCATCATCGAGGTGCCTCGCTCGGAATTACCCCCCTTGGAACCGGGGGAGCACTACCGGCACGATCTGATCGGGTACCGGGTGCAGAACCTCGAGGGTGTCGATTTCGGCACGGTCGAGGGGTTCGAAGACTTGCCGGCGAATGCCGTCATGGTGGTACGAGGTGAGCGTGAGCGGTGGTTGCCGGTGAGCCGGGAGCACCTTCGAGAAATCGACAACGCCGCCAAGACCATCCGGGTGGATTGGCCGGAAGATTTATGAAAATCGTCGTGGTGACGTTGTTTCCCGACCTGGTTCGGGGAGCGTTGGAACACGGCGTACTGGGCCGAGCGATAGCGCGCGGTTTGGTGCAGATCGAGTGCGTAGACCCGCGGCAATTCGCCTCGGATGTGCACAAGACCGTGGACGACCGTCCCTATGGTGGCGGGCCGGGCATGGTCGGAACGCCAGGCCCTTGGGCTGCGGCGATCGATCTGGCGAGTAGCTTGGTGGCGGCGGGTACCCCTCGGGTGCACCTGTCGGCGCAGGGTGAGAGATTCGATCAGGCGATGGCGCGGGATTTCGCTGCCTTGCCTGGGCTGGTGCTGGTGGCGAGCCGCTACGAAGGCTTGGATCAGCGGGTGATCGACGCGTGCATCGATCGCGAAGTGTCGCTCGGAGACTACGTGCTCTCGGGTGGCGAGTTCGCAGCGCTCGCGGTCATCGATGCCGCGGTGCGATTGCTGCCCGGAGTGCTTGGTGACGAGCGCTCGAGTGAGCAGGAGTCACATTCGGATGGCAGGCTCGATTGGCCGCACTACACGCGCCCGATCGAGTGGGAAGGACGAACGGTGCCGCAGGTGCTGCAAGGTGGAAACCATGCGGCGATCGCGCGCTGGAGAATGAAGCAGGCCGTGGGTCGTACTTGGTTGCGACGCCCCGATCTGCTGCAGGCCGACAACGGCCGAGGTCGAGCGCTCACCAAAGAGGAGAGCGCGCTGTTGAACGAGTATCTCGCCGAGCGAGAGGTGGATGAAAATGGCTAATGTCATCGCGGAAATGGAACAACGTCGCATCACCCGTCAGCTGCCGGATTTCAATCCGGGCGACACGGTCGTGGTGAACGTGAAGGTGGTCGAGGGCGATCGTGAGCGCGTGCAGGCTTACGAGGGCGTCGTGATCGCCAAGAGCAATCGCGGTTTCAACTCGTCTTTCACGGTGCGCAAGATGTCGCACGGTGAGGGCGTCGAGCGCACTTTCCAGTCGCACAGCCCGAGCATCGCGGACGTGTCCGTGAAGCGTCGCGGTAACGTGCGTCGCGCCAAGTTGTACTACTTGCGCGGACTGTCGGGCAAAGCTGCCCGCATCGAAGAAAAAGTCTGATTTTTCGGCGCGTGGCTTTGTAGCCGCGGCCGTTGCTAGACTAGAACACGCCACCCCGATTCTTGGGGTGGCGTTTCCTTTTGGAGATCCCGCATGCGTAAGTTGTTCCGCTTCGTCATCGCCCTTTTTGAGGGTCTGCGAAAAACACTGCACTTGTTGCTGCTACTCGCGATCTTCGGTTTCATCTTCGGCGCGCTGCAGGGCAGCATTCCGAAGATGCCGAACGATGCAGCGCTCGTCATTCGTCCTGAGGGCGAGATCGTCGAGCAGCAAAGCGGCGATCCTCTGGAGCTCGCGCTGGCTGAGGCGCGCGGTCTTGGACGCAACGAGACGACGCTGCGTGATCTGACCGACGCGATCGAAGTGGCCAAGGACGATAAGCGCATCAAAACTTTGGTACTCGATTTTGATTCCATGGGGGGTGCCGGTCAGCCGACTCTCGATGAATTTGCGCGTGCGGTGAAGTCGTTCCGCGAGTCGGGCAAAAAGGTCATCGCCTATGGCACGGGTTATGGTCGCGACTCCTACTATGTTGCAGCGCATGCGGACGAGATCTACCTCGATCCGATGGGGCTCGTCGTGCTCGAGGGTTACGAGCGTTATCGCAACTACTACAAGTCGGCGCTCGACAAGCTCGGCATCGACGTCAACGTATTCCGTGTGGGCACTTTCAAGAGCGCTGTTGAGCCTTGGATTCGCGACGATATGTCGCCTGAGGATCGTGTCGCGAGTCAGGCTTTCGTCGATTCTTTGTGGGGTACGTATCTCGATGTTGTGGCGGCAGCTCGCGGTGTTGAGCCCGCGGCGCTACGCCAGTATGTCGACACTCTCTCTCCCACGGTCAAAGCAGCCAAGGGTGACACGGCCAAGGTCGCACTCGATGCCAAGCTGGTGACAGCTCTGAAGACGCCGCTTGAGGTGGAGCAGCGCATCATGGAGCTCGCGGCGAAGGACGAAGATAAAGAGACGTATCGCAGCGTCGGTCTCGACGATTACCTGCGAATCGTGCGAGCCGAGGACAAGATTTCTCGCCATCCAGATGCACGCGTTGCGGTGTTAGTCGGGTCTGGCGAAATCGTCGATGGTTCCGGTGGCGGCGGTGTCATCGCAGGGGATGACATGTCGGCCCTGATCCGCAAGGCGCGGCTCGATGAGGACATCAAAGCTCTCGTGCTGCGCATCGATAGCCCGGGCGGCAGCGTGCTCGCTTCCGAAAAGATCTATCGTGAAGTGCTTGCCTTCAAAGAAACTGGACGACCCGTCGTCGTTTCCATGGGTGATCTCGCGGCCTCCGGTGGCTACTACATCGCTGCGCCAGCGGATGAAATTTGGGCAAGTCCCGCGACGATCACGGGATCGATCGGCATTTTCGGCTTGTTCCCGACAGCGCCTCGCGCTCTCGACAAGATTGGGGTGAGCACCGATGGCGTCGGCACGACGCCGCTGTCGGGCGAGTTGCGCCTCGATCGGGCCGTGGGTCCGGCTGCGGCGATGTTGCTACAGGCAACGATTGAACGCGGTTATGAGGACTTCCTCGCGCGCGTCTCCAAGGGGCGCGATAAGTCGCGAGATGAGATCGATGCCATCGCCCAAGGTCGAGTATGGTCCGGGCGAGACGCGAAGGAGCGGGGGCTCGTCGATCAATTGGGCTCGCTCGATGAGGCGGTTGCAGCTGCTGCGAAGCGTGCGGGTCTAGAGGACGGTAAATACGAGCGTGATTACCTCGAGTCGGATAAGAGCTGGGCGCAGGAGCTCGTTGCATCGGTCGAAACTTCTGCGACGTCTTTGATGCTCCGCGTGGCGGGTCCGACGGAGTTGGGCTCAGCGTGGGCGTTGCAGGCGGCCAAGCGCGATTTCGGTCCGGTGGAGCGTGAGGTGTTGAGGTTCAACCGACACGCTATCGCAGATCGGCTCTACGCTCACTGCTTCTGCACGCCGTACTAACGTCGCGCGATGCGAATCACCGATAGTAAGGCGACGCGGCTCTTCATCGTGTTGGCCGGGTTTTTTCTGACCAACGCGTTGTTGGCCGAGTTCGTCGGCGTGAAGATCTTCTCGCTCGAACGCACGATCGGTATCGAGCCGGTCGAGTGGTCCTTGCTCGGTATCACGGGCAATCTCAACTTCACGGCGGGTGTCTTGCTGTGGCCGTTTGTATTCGTCATGACGGACGTCATCAACGAATATTTTGGTCCGCGTGGCGTTCGGTTGATTTCATGGGTCGCCGTTGCGTTTATTTGCTATGCCTTTTTCGCAGCTTATGCGTCGATCGCACTGGCGCCCGCCGGCTTTTGGGTGGATGCGAACCGGGATCTTGGTGTGCCCGACATCCAGCATGCGTATGCGCAAATATTTGGGCAGGGTCTATGGACGATCGTGGGTTCGGTCGTCGCCTTTTTGATCGGTCAGCTGATCGACGTGGCCGTGTTCCATCGTATTCGCCGGGCGACGGGTGAAAAGCTCGTTTGGTTGCGCGCGACCGGTTCGACGGCGGTGTCGCAATTCATCGATAGTTTCGTGGTGCTCTACATTGCGTTTGTGCTCGGACCTCAGCAATGGCCGATTCCGCAGTTCCTCGCCGTCGGCACCGTCAATTATCTCTACAAGCTCGGTGCGGCGATCGCGCTGATTCCGCTGTTGTACCTCGCGCGAGGCTGGATCAAGTCCTATCTCGGCGAGGCTGAGGCGGCACGCTTGCGAGATGAGGCGGCGCACTAGGCACCGCTCACTATCTCAGTGAAGTAGAGCGTTAAGGCGTCGTCGAGCACTTGCCAGTGCGAGCTCATCAGCGGTGTTCAGATCGAAGGCTTTGAGCAGATCCTCACGCCCGGCGCCGGTGGCATAGCGTCGATTTCTCTCCGCTGCCGTGAACAGCGAGTCAACTCCTGACCTCCAATCGTCCTTCAGCAGATAGCGTGCGGCAGCCACGCGCGCGCTCTGGATGGAGTCAGTTTCATCGGGTGAGAGTGCGATGCGCGCAAAATACAATTTAGCCCGCAGCGCTTTGACCTCGGACTCGCTCTGCATCACCGGTGGCAATGCATCGAGAATTTTCTCCGCGGCACTCGCATCGCCTGACATGATCAGCCGCGCCGCTTCTTCAAGGCGCGGATCGCTTTGTTTCGGCAGATGCGCCGCGACGAATGATTTCACCGCGCCCAGGGGTTGTGCACCCACGAACTCGTCGACCACCTCGCCATTCTTGAAAAGTTTCACCGCCGGAATGCTGCGAATCGCGTAAGCACCGGCGACTTCGGGTTCTTCGTCGGTGTTGAGTTTCACGACTTTAATGCCCGGTGTGCTCGCAGCGAGTTGATCCAGCACCGGACCGAGCATGCGGCAGGGTCCGCACCACGGAGCCCAAAAATCGACGAGGACAGGCTGCTGATGCGAGGCCTCGATGACCTCCTGACGAAAGTTGCTGGTGGTGACGGAGATTGCCTGGCTCATGGTTCGGCTCTGGTGTTTGACGATGTGTGGAAAATGGGGGCGCGAGATCGGCATTTCAACCATGTCTCGGTATCTCGCATAATGCAGCGATGTCTCCGTCGCCGCCGAAGGTCCTCGCGCTCATCCCGCCGATGACCCAGCTGAACACTCCGTATCCCGCGACGGCCTATCTGAGCGGCTTTCTGCGTCATCGCCAAGTGCCCGCCGCTCAAGCGGATCTCGCGCTCGAACTCGTGTTGGCGATCATGAGTAAGGCCGGTATCGAGGCGCTTACCGAGGCGGTGCAGCAGCGTAGTGCAAAGCGGCGCACGCAGGCAGAGCGCGCATTTCTGGCGTCGTGCGACCTCTACAGCACGACCATCGAGCCGGTGATCGCCTTTCTGCAGGGGCGCGATGCGACGTTGGCGCACCGCATCGCCTCGAGGCGCTATCTTCCTGAGGGCCCGCGATTTTCAGTTTTGGCCGCTTACGAGGGGGATGACCCGCTCGCGTGGGCGTTCGGCGCGCTTGGCACGCAGGACCGCGCGCGACATCTCGCGACGCTGTATTTGAACGACATCGCCGATGTGATCCGTGACGCCATCGATTCCGGCTTCGAGTTCGTACGCTACGGTGAGAAATTGGCGGCGAGCCAGTCCGATTTCGGGTTTCTCGAGCGTGCTCTGGCTCGCCCCCCACATTTGCTCGATCGATATCTCGAGCAGCTGACTCGCCAAGTTCTAAAGACGCAGACACCCGACTTGGTGCTGCTGTCGGTCCCATTCCCGGGGGCGCTCTATGGCGCACTGCGCATCGCGCAGACGGTAAGGTCGTTGCGCCCGCAAGCGACCATCGTGATGGGCGGCGGTTATGTGAATACCGAGTTACGTGAGCTTACCGAACCCCGGCTTTTCGACTTTGTTGATTACGTGACACTCGATCGAGGCGAGGCGCCACTGTGGGCGATCATCGAGTTGCTGCAGGGAGAGCGTAAACCGACGGAGCTCATCCGAACCTTCATTCGTACGAAAGAAGGAGAGGTTCGCTATGTCGACGCCGGTGATTTGGAAATCCCCTTCACCGATACCGGCACCCCGACTTGGCAAGGCTTGCCGCTTGATCGCTATCTGTCGTTACTCGACATGTTGAATCCGATGCACCGTCTTTGGTCGGAGGGTCGCTGGAACAAACTCACCGTGGCACACGGTTGCTATTGGAAAAAGTGTAGTTTTTGCGATGTCAGTCTCGACTACATCTCGAACTATCAAACAGCGTCGGCCGCGGTACTCGTCGATCGTATCGAGACGATCGTTGCCGAAACACGAGAGACGGGCTTTCATTTCGTCGACGAAGCCGCTCCGCCCAAAGTATTGAAAGCGCTTGCGGCTGAACTGCTGCGTCGGCAGACCACGATTTCTTGGTGGGGCAACATACGTTTCGAAAAAACCTTCACACTGGCGTTGTGTGAGGAGTTGGCTGCGAGTGGGTGTATCGCCGTTTCCGGTGGTCTCGAGGTGGCCTCGGATAGGCTGCTCAGACTGATGAAGAAGGGTGTCTCGGTGGCGCAAGTCGCGCGGGTGACGCGCTCCTTTACCGACGCCGGCATTCTGGTACACGCGTATCTGATGTACGGTTTTCCGACCCAGACGGTGGCGGAGACGATCGACTCGCTCGAGTACGTACGTCAGCTATTCGCCGAAGGCTGCCTGCAGTCTGGGTATTTTCACCGTTTCACGTGCACGGTGCATTCGCCCGTGGGTCTGAATCCCGCTGAGTATGGTGTGAGCTTGATTCCACCGCCGCCGGGGCGTTTTGCTCGCAATGACATCGGCTTTCACGATCCGACCGGCGTTGATCATGATGTGCTCGGCAAGGCGTTGAGCACGGCGCTCTACAACTACATGCATGGCGTTGCGATTGATCGACCGGTGCGCGACTGGTTCGCCGAAGTGATGCCCGACGTGCGCTTGCCGCGCACCCGTGTACCCGCAAACTACATCGCTCGTGCGTTGGCGGGCGAAATCGAATAACGACTCAGCTTTGCGTGACGATGTAGCTCGAATCCGGCGCGAATGCCGACCAGTGCGCTGCCGTGAATTGCCAAGACGCCCAACCTGCTGTTTTCAAGCCTCGATAGGCCTCGCGCTGCGATAGGTCGGGTAGGGCATCGAATGCGAAGTCAGACAGTCCCGGGTTGTGACCGATCAGACACAGTTGGCTGTGATCATCACTCTGAGCTTCTATGATGCGGCGCAAGGTGGCTGCGCTCGCCAAATAGAGCTCGGGCAGATAGTCGACTGAAGTGGGCTCTAGCCCGAATGTTCGTATGAGGATCGCGGCAGTTTCGCGGGTGCGTTTGGCGCTACTGACCAGCAGTTTGGCAGGTGGTCCGAACGGCGCGAGTGCTCCAGCTGCTGCGAGTACTTCTGCGCGACCGGTCTCGTCTAACGCACGATCGATATCGCCGCTCGGCGCTGATATCTCTGCGTGACCGTGCCGCAGCAGGGTCAATCGTCGATGCATCGTCACGATCGGCGAACCTCGATACGCCCCTCGATTTCGCGCACTTCAAAAATCCGGATCGGTTCGTACGCGGGTGGCGTCAATGCGGCGCCGGTCTTCAGGCAAAAGCGTGCGCCATGTCGCGGGCAAATCACGACACCGCAGGGCGTTGCCCTCAAGTTCGGCACCGGCCAAGGGTTCGCCGTCATGCGTGCAGCGATCTTCAAAAGCGTGCAATTGACCGTCCAATCGAGCGACAGCGACAAATTCGCCGTCCACCTCGGCTTCAAGACGACTTTGACTGGCGAGTTGCTCGATCGTGCCCGCCGCTACCCAGCCCGCGCTCACATCATTCCCGTTTGCAGACGAGCGGCCTCGGACATCATCGACTGATTCCAAGGGGGGTCGAAAACAAGTTCGACCTTAGCTTCGCGCACGGTCGGAATAATCTCGATCTTTTCTTTGACGTCCTGAACGAGCACGTCACCCATACCGCAGCCCGGCGCGGTCAGTGTCATCTTGACCGCCACATCGCGCGTGCCATCGTCATTGGGCGCCACTTCACATTCGTAAACGAGACCGAGCTCGACGATGTTGATGGGAATCTCCGGGTCGTAGCAGCTACGCATCTGTTGCCAGGCGAGCGCTTGTACGTCAGCTGCCGTCGCGCCGGGTGGTAGCTCCGGTGCTTGCAGGGTCTGTTTACCGATGGCATCGGCGTTCTCGCCGGAGAGGCGGTAGAGATTGCCCTCGATGTATAGCGTGAAACTGCCGCCTAGGGCCTGCGTTATAAAACCGGAAAGTCCTGATTTGAGTGTGATCGCGTCGCCCGAGGGGACCATCACCGCTGGGGTGTCGCGCGAGAGGATGAAGGCTTCGTTCTCGTGACTACGCATGGTGTCATTCCGTGGATACAGCCGCGCTGCCGCCACGATGGGCGAGTGCAGCGGCGAGGGTGTGCCAGCACAAGCTCGCGCATTTGACTCGAGCCGGGTATTCGCGAACACCCGAGAGGGCGGCGAGTTTGCCGAGTCCTTCGGGTACCGGCGCGTCGGTGGATGAGGTGAGTGTGCGGTGCACGACGTCGCTGAGCGTCGCGATCGCGCGCTCATCCAGCCCTTTGATTGCTTCGGTCATCAAAGACGCCGAGGCCGTCGAGATAGCGCAACCTTTACCCTCAAAACGAACGTCACTGACCGTGTCGCCGTCGAGGCGCAGCATCAGAGTCAGCCGATCTCCGCAAAGCGGATTATGCCCATCGGCCGAGGTGTCGCAGGGCTCGAGCTTCCCGAAATTACGGGGGTTCTTGTTGTGATCGAGAATGACGTCTCGATACAGGTCCTTCAAATCCATCAGCCGAAAACCTCCAACGCACGATGCAGTGCCGCGATCAATTGGTCGACATCGGCGCGGTTCGTATAGCAGCCGAACGATGCGCGCGCTGTCGCCGGCACACCGAAGAAATCCATCACCGGCATCGCGCAGTGGTGTCCGGCCCGAATCGCGACACCTTCAGAATCGAGAATAGTGCCAAGATCGTGCGGGTGAACTTGTTCGAGCGTGAATGAGATGACACCCGCCTTGTTCGTCGCTTCGCCGATGATCTGCAATCCCGGAATGGTTCGCAGTACATCCGTCGCGTAGCGAAGTAGCGCCTGCTCGTGGGCATGAACTTGGTCGATATCGAGCGAGGTCAGATAGTCGATTGCGGCAGCGAGACCCACAGCGCCAGAGATGTTCGGGGTACCCGCTTCAAACCGGTAGGGCAGGTCGTTATAGGTGGTTTTTTCGAAGGAGACGGTGCGGATCATGTCGCCGCCGCCTTGCCAGGGCGGCATCTCGGCAAGCACCGACTCACGTGCCCACAACACACCCATGCCGGTCGGGCCGTAGAGCTTGTGACTTGAGAAGGCATAGAAGTCGCAATCGAGCGACTGAACATCGATTCGCTGGTGCGCCACAGCCTGAGCGCCATCGACTAGTACGAGACTGCCGTTTTGGTGTGCCGCCGAAATGATTTCGTGGATCGGTAGCACGGTACCCAAAGAATTCGACACTTGTGTGATAGCCACCAAACGAGTCTTGGGTGATAGCAGTTGGTGGTAGGCCGCGAGATCAAGTTCGCCGCGTCGATCAATGGGGATGACTCGTAGCACAGCACCGCTGCGCTCACAGGCCATCTGCCACGGAACGATATTCGCGTGATGCTCCATCCAGCTGATGAGAATTTCGTCGCCAGGTCTTAACGAGCGTCCCCATGATTGGGCGACGAGGTTAATCGACTCGGTCGTGCCTCGGGTGAAGATCACTTCGCCAATTGAGCGAGCGTTGAGGAATTGTCGCACCCGCTCGCGAGCCGCCTCGAAGGCGTCGGTCGCTTTCTGACTCAACTCGTAGACACCGCGATGCACGTTCGCATGTAAGTGTCGTTCGTAATGCACGATGGCATCAATGACTGAGGCAGGCCGTTGCGACGAGGCAGCCGTATCGAGAAAAGCCAGGCGCTTGCCGCGCACAGTCGTGGAAAGTATCGGAAAGTCTTGTCGGACTCGCTCGACGTCGTAGTTTTTGAGCGAAGTGTCGATCGCGCTCATATCGTCGACTCCCGAGAGGCCATCGCACCGGGGAGCTGCCGCGCGAGACTGACCTCAATGTGGTGACGCAATGGCGCCGACGGCAAGTGGGTTAATACGTCGCTCACGAAAGCCCACTTGAGCAGCGCCTCAGCGGTAGCCGCATCGATGCCGCGCGAGAGAAGATAGAACAGCATATCTCCGTCGAGTTTGCCGACTGTGGCACCGTGGGTTGCGGTGACTTCGTTGGTATAGATTTCAAGCTGCGGCCGAACATTCGCCTCTGCCTCGCTTCCGGCTAGCAAGGTCTTAAGGGATTGTCCTGAGTGCGCTCCATGGGCCGAGTGGCCCACTAGCATGTAGCCGTTGAAGGCGATTTTACTGCGGCCGCTAGCGATGCCTCGAAAGAGTTGATGGGTCTGCGCGCGTCGGGCTTGATGATCGATGCGCACGTAAGCATCGTGTTGTTGCTGACCATCGGCAATCACTGCGCTATTCCAATGCAGCTCTGCGCCATCACCGCGATGGGTGACAAATGCCGTGGAGCGACTCGACACTGTCGTATCACCACGATCCGCGCTCGTCACGTTCGTTAGATGACAGACGCTCGCTGAGTCCAAAGACAGCTCGACCGTTTCGATATAAGAGCTCGGGCTCACAAAGTGCTGCCACCGGGCGAGCTGCAAGTTGGATCTCTCGGCGAGCTCGACGGTGAGTGCGAGATTCGTGGCTGCGGCACCGCTCCCAAGCGCGAGGTGACGCTCGATCAGCGTGAGCTCGGCATCCACTTCGAGTTGCAGGCGGATCGCAGGCTGAGCGATGCGCGTCGCTACATGCAGGATTTCAACTTGTACGCGCTGCTTAGCGAGCACGCGCAGGTTGACCGTTTCGCGACGCCCTGTCCGATTGACGTAGAGGTAGTGCAGATCGACAGGGTTACGGCCATGCGCGGCAGTGATCGGAGCCGAGTCGGCTGTGGCAGGCTCGATCTCGACGGTAGCGCCGCTCGGCAATGCATCCGAGAGGCGGGCCGAAAATCGACCGTCGACCAAGACGAGTCGACACTCGATCACTTTGGCGGGAAGCTCGATCGAGGGCTCATGGTCTGCTCGATCATCAGTCGTTTGATCGAAAGGCAGCCGCGACAAAACGCGGACGTTCGCGTACTTCCAGTTTTCGTCGCGATTCGTCGGTGCTCGCGACGGGGCCGTCATTGCGCTGGCAGTCATGGGGTCAGGCGGCATCCGCGAGCAGCCAATCGTAGCCGCGCGCTTCTAGTTCGAGCGCGAGCTCCGGGCCACCTGTTTTGATGATGCGTCCGCGAGCGAGCACATGTACCACATCGGGTTTGATGTAGTCGAGCAGGCGTTGGTAGTGAGTGACGAGTACGACAGCACGCTCGGGTGATCGCAGCGAGTTCACGCCATTCGCAACGATCTTGAGCGCATCGATATCGAGGCCCGAATCCGTTTCATCGAGCAGGGCAAGTTTCGGTTCGAGCACGAGCATCTGAAGGATTTCGTTGCGCTTTTTCTCGCCACCGGAGAATCCCTCATTCACCCCGCGCGAGAGAAAGGACTCATCCATCTGCATCAAGCGCATTTTTTCGCGCACGAGAGTCAGAAACTCGAACGCGTCTACCTCAGGTAGGCCGCGATGCTTTCGCGCAGCATTGAGTGCGGCTTTCAGCAGATAGACGTTGTTCACCCCGGGGATTTCGACTGGATATTGAAAACCTAAGAAAAGTCCTGCCTGCGCGCGCTCCTCGGGCGCTAGAGCGAGTAAGTCGGCGCCGTCGAAGCGAACGCTGCCCGCGGTGACCTCATAGCCCGGACGACCGGCAAGGGTGTAGGCGAGGGAGCTTTTGCCGGCTCCATTTGGGCCCATGATGGCGTGGACTTCGCCTGCTTTGACCGTCAGGTTGAGGCCGCGCAGAATTTCGCGATCACCGATCCGAGTCTGCAATGCATTGATTTCGAGCATGATGATCTCCGTTCAGCCGACCGAGCCTTCGAGACTGACCGCGAGCAGGTTCTGTGCTTCCACGGCAAACTCCATCGGTAATTCCTTGAATACGCTTTTGCAAAAACCGTTGACGATCATGTTGACCGCATCTTCTTCCGCAATGCCGCGTTGCAGGCAGTAGAAGAGTTGATCCTCACTGATGCGCGAGGTCGAAGCCTCATGCTCCACGGTCGCCGTCGGATTTTTCACTTCCACGTAGGGAAAGGTGTGTGCGCCGCAGTCGCCGCCCATCAACAACGAATCGCATTGGGTGAAGTTACGCGCGCCACTGGCCGTTGGCAGAATCTTCACCAGACCTCGGTACGTGTTTTGACCGTGTCCTGCGGAGATGCCCTTCGAGACGATGGTGCTGCGGGTATTGGCGCCAATGTGGATCATCTTCGTGCCGGTATCGGCCTGCTGACGATGATTGGCGAGCGCCACCGAGTAGAACTCGCCGACTGAGTTTTCACCGCGCAACACGCAGCTTGGATACTTCCAGGTGATAGCGGAACCCGTTTCGACCTGCGTCCAAGAAATCTTCGAGTTACGGCCACGACATTCGCCGCGCTTGGTGACGAAGTTGTAGATACCGCCCACGCCGTTTTCATCGCCGGGGTACCAGTTTTGCACGGTCGAATATTTGATCTCGGCGTGATCGAGGGCGACGAGCTCCACCACCGCAGCGTGTAATTGATTTTCGTCGCGCATCGGCGCCGTGCAGCCTTCGAGATAGCTCACGTGGCTGCCTTCATCCGCGATGATCAGCGTGCGTTCGAACTGGCCCGTCTTGGCAGCGTTGATGCGAAAGTATGTCGACAGCTCCATCGGGCAACGAACGCCTTTCGGGATGTAGACAAAAGACCCGTCCGAGAAGACCGCCGAATTCAAGCAGGCGTAGTAGTTGTCGGTGTGCGGCACGACGCTGCCGAGATAACGCTCGATCAATTCCGGATGCTTCTGTACAGCCTCTGAAAACGAGCAGAACACGACACCGGCTTTTTCGAGCCGATCTTTGAAGGTGGTGGCAACTGAGACGCTGTCGAACACGGCATCGACGGCGACGCCTGCGAGGCGCGCTCGTTCGTGCAGCGGTACGCCGAGTTTTTCGTAGGTCGCGAGCAACTTCGGATCGACCTCATCGAGACTCTTCGGGCCATCGGTCTTCGCTTTGGGGGCGGAGTAGTAGGAGAGGCCCTGGTAGTCGATGGGCTGGACGCGCACGTGAGCCCACTCGGGCTCGCGCATGGTCAGCCAATGGCGATAGGCGCGTAAGCGCCACTCGGTCAAAAACGTAGGCTCGCGCTTAATTGCCGATATTTTTCGAACCACGTCCTCATCGAGCCCGGGAGGCAAACTTTCGGATTCGATGTCGGTGACGAAGCCATGTTGATAGCCGCGACCGACTAGCTCGTTGAGTTGTGCGTTTTCGCTCATGTCTGTGCCTTTATCTGCTGAGCGCCGCTGCCGCGCGACCGCCGCGCGCGGGCCGTAGCTCGCGTTCGAGCGGTGGGAGTTCGACGCTCGATCCATCCAAACCTGCCAACTGGGCGAGGCTCACCTGATGCAGTGATCGTCTCAGCGCGAGATTGACTCGTTGCCAGGTGCGACCGACGCCGCAGGTGGTTTCGAGTTCACATTGACCGGCACCGGCGGCGCAGTCGGTCACTGCGACCGGACCCTCGAGCGCATCGAGGATGGCGGCCGCAGAGATCTCCGCAGCGGGGCGAGCCAAGGTGTAGCCACCGTGTAGCCCGCGCGTCGAACGCACGAGACCGGCGCGTTGCAGTGCCTTGAGTGCCTTGCTGACGGTCGGCACTGCGATCTGCGTCCGTTCGGCGAGTGCTGCGGCACTTTGTTGTGCCTGCGGCGCACGAGCGAGTTCGGCGAGGATCACCGTGGCGTAGTCGGTCATTTTGCTGATGCGGATCATAAAACAGCACCATTTTAGTCCGATTTACCGAA
>JBMTZD010000005.1:0-58773 GCA_049455235.1 Steroidobacteraceae bacterium | reverse complement strand
TTTCGGTATCCTCTGCTCCCCGTTCTGGGGGGCAGAGGTTTTCATGGAACAGCGTGAGTTCACAAATAGGACGAACCCGGTGATCGAGGCGATTGTCTCGCGGAGTTCGACGAAGAAGTTTTCAGATGATCCGATTGATCGTTGCGATATCGAGGCGATGCTCGCAGCGGCAGTCCGAGCACCCGATCACGGGCTGTTAGCGCCTTGGAAGTTCATAGTGCTTCAGGGTGATTCGCGCCATCTTCTCGGTTCGGCGATGCGGAACGCGCTGAAGGGTCGGATGCCGGATGCGGACGCAGAAGCGCTAGATCGCGAGGCTTCCAAAGCACTCCGGTCCCCAGTGCTGATCGTTGTTGCAGCAGAGACGAAATCACACCCAAAGGTGCCTGAGGTGGAGCAACTCGTTGCCGTTGGGGCGGCGATCCAAAATCTTTGGTTGGCTGCGCATTCTTTAGGCTATGGAGCGGCTTGGAAGACGGGAAGCCATGCCTACGACGCGGGCGTGAAGGGCGCGCTTGGATTGCGATCGGACGAGCAGATCATCGGCTTCGTTCACATCGGACGTCCTGTGCAGAAGGCGCCGATCAGGTCGGCTGACTTCTTAGGACGTACGACTTGGTTGTCGCCGATTAGTGATTAAATAGTCGCGATTTGTCAGACGCCTCCTTTTGACCGTTTCGTTAGCCTTGCCCGCTAACGTCTGCTCAATCGAAGGAGTCGAGCATGCCCTTCAAGGCGGTTTCGCTGGTCATCGGCGCATTGTGTCTGCTACCCCAATTTAGTTCGGCGAGTGAACCCAACATCGCACGTTGCGACGTTCCCATCGGTTATGTCGCCGTAGTCGAGATGGATCAATACGCGCTCGACACTTTGTGGCGATATCGATTGCGTTCGCCTGGGCCTCTGCTGCGAATGGTGATTCAGCAGTCGGGGTGTTTCACTGTGGTTGAGCGTGGCGCTGGTGTTGCAGCTGTTTTGCAAGAGCGCCAGTTGGCTGCGCGCGGGCAACTTCGTAGTGACTCGGAAATGGGTGAAGGGCAACTCGTTGCGGCGGACTATGTCCTCACGCCATCGATCATTTTTTCCAATCAGAACGCCGGTGGTTTGCGCGGCGGGTTTGGCGACTTCATCGGTTCACGCTGGACGTCGCTAGCACCCGGGGTCAAATTCAAAGAAGCACAAACCGGGTTGACGCTCGTTGATGCACGCACGGGCATCCAAGTCGGCGCAGCAGAAAGTACAACTCGAAAGGCTGACTTGTCGTTGAGCGCGTGGTTGGTCGGTCGTGGTGGGTACTCATCGTTCGAGGGATACGGCAATACTGCCGAAGGTAAGTTGATTGCTTCATCGCTGATCGCGAATTTCAATTCGCTGATAGCGAGTGTTCGGCACCATCTTCCGGCGAAACAACCGATCAGTCAGATCACTACGGCCAACTCAGGGTTTTCGGTCGGAGAGGTGGTCATTCCTAAGATCGGCGGTCTGGTGCTGCGCGCAACGCCATCGGAGCAAGCCACGTCGCTCGCGGAGCTCGGTAGCGATGCAGAGTTCGTCGTAATCGGCGCGGTGGCAGGCGAGTATCTACCAGTTCAAAGCGGCACTTTGCGTGGTTGGTTACCGACGGTGCTGTTGAGGAGGCCGTAGTTGATCTGCGATTAGGTCAAAGGCTTTTCGCTAACGATAAATCCGTTTTCGTCCGCATACAGCCAATCGTTCGGTCGGAAAATGACTCCAGCGAACGTGACGATTACATCTCGTACGCCTGAGCCCGTTTGAAAAGGCTTAGTTGGGCATGTATTCAGTGCGCGCACTGCGAGTGGCATGGTGCGCAGCACTTCTACATCGCGGGCAGCGCCGTAGACGATCGCGCCAGCCCAGCCATTCTCAATGAGCAAGCTACCGAGGCGATCGCCGATCAAGGCGCGGCGGAGCGAGCCGCCACCATCAACTACCATCACACGACCGTTGCCTGGGGTAGATAGCACTTGCCTCAGCAGGAGGTTGTCCTCATAGCAGCGAATCGTGCTGATTTGGCCGTGAAAGCTTTTCAGCTGTCCGAAATCGCGGAACAGCGGCTCGCCAGTTTGGACGTCCTGTGGGTGGTCATCAGAAAGGTCACAGATGCTGCGCGTCATGGTCGTAATCCGCTGAGTGTGGTATCCAAGAACCTCGGCATTATGCCGTAGACCTATTTCTATCGGGGGTTTGAATGATTTTGATTACAGGAGCAACGGGGCGAACGGGTAATCGGGCGGCCACCGAGCTCGCCAAGCGAGGGATGCCTGTTCGGGCGCTGGTCCGAAATGCTGCGAAGGCGGATGGGCTGATCGCTGCTGGTGTTGAGATTGCCATTGGTGATGCCAGTGACTCCGATTCCGTGCGTGCGGCGCTCAAGGGTGTCAGTAAGATGGCCATCATTCTGCCCAATGGTGAGCAGCAGCTTTCCCTTGAGGCCAAGCTGGTAGATCTTGGCGTCGAAGCGGGCGTTGAGCACCTCGTCAAACTCTCATCGATGGAAGCGCTTCCGACCGCTCATAACGCAACCCACAAAATGCATTGGGCTTCTGAGGAGCACATCCGCGCAAGTGGCAAAGCTTGGACGATGGTGCGACCGAGCTTTTACTTGCAGAATTTTTTATCCAATGCTTACACCATCAAAACCGAAGGCAAGTTTTACTATCCTTTCGGTGACAAAGGTGCCGCCGTGATGACCGATTCGCGCGATGCAGGTTTTTTTGTGGCGCATTGCCTCGCGACGAATGGTCACGAAGGCAAAAGCTACGACATCACTAGTCGCGATCGACTGAGCTTTCACGAAGTGGCCGCGGTGTTCAGTCAGGTTCTTGGTCGCAAGATCGAATACGTGCCGCAAGACCCTACTGCTTACAAGGCTTTTTTAGGGAAGTTTTTGAGTAGCCAGTGGCATCTTGATGCCGTCTGCGACATCTTTGCCGAAATCGCCGCGGGCTATGTGGTCGATGTGACCGACACGTTCGAGAGGGTGACCGGACGCGCCCCGACCGGGCTCGCCGACTTCATCAGCGAGCACCGGGCGGTATTTACACCCTGAGACTTCAGGCGGCGTAGCGCTTCGCCATCACCTCGAGTGACAGAGGTTTGATGGTCGAAGCCTTGCCGGCGCAACCGAAAGCTTCGTAGCGCGCGATACAGATCTCGCGAGCAGCAAGCATCGCTTCTTTCATGTATTTGCGCGGATCAAATTCGGCTGGATCTTTTGTCATGGCGCGGCGAATCGCGCCCGTCATCGCAAGACGGATGTCCGTATCGATATTGATTTTGCGAACGCCATGCTTGATGCCCTCAAGAATTTCCTCGACCGGCACGCCATAAGTTTCGCGCAGATTGCCGCCGTTTTCGCGGATGATCTGCAGCCACTCTTGCGGCACAGACGATGAGCCGTGCATGACGAGGTGCGTATTCGGGATACGCGCATTGATTTCACGAATGCGATCGATAGCCAGGATATCGCCTGTGGGCTTACGCGTGAATTTGTAGGCGCCGTGCGAGGTGCCGATCGCGATTGCGAGCGCATCAACACCGGTTTTGGCGACAAAATCTTTAGCTTGATCAGGATCTGTTAGAAGCTGATCGTGCGACAAGTGACCGTCAGCGCCATGACCGTCTTCTTCACCGGCTTTACCCGATTCGAGCGAACCGAGGCAGCCGAGCTCGCCCTCGACCGAGACGCCGACCGCGTGAGCGATTTTAACGACATGGGCGGTCACGTCGACGTTGTACTCATAAGATGCCGGCGTCTTGCCGTCTTCTTTGAGTGACCCGTCCATCATGACGCTCGAGAAGCCAGAACGAATCGATTGCACGCAAACCGATGGGCTCGCGCCGTGATCTTGATGCATCACGATCGGAATGTGCGGATAGCTCTCGATGGCTGCTTCGATGAGATGACGCAGAAATGGTTCGCCCGCGTACTTTCTCGCACCTGCTGAGGCTTGCATGATGACCGGGCTATCGGTCTTGTCTGCAGCCTGCATGATTGCCTGAACCTGCTCGAGGTTGTTGACGTTGAAAGCCGGTACGCCATAACCGTGTTCGGCGGCGTGATCGAGCAGTTGACGCATCGAGATGAGTGCCATGACGGAATCCCCAAAAAAGAAATTAAGCGAAATTCGTAGAAGTCATTTTAGCCAAAATAACCGGGCGCGGCTCATACGTGCAGCGGCAAGCGGACGTCGGCGAACAAAGCGTCAACTTCATCTTGGCGCGTCGTTCGTTCGGCTTTGTGGACACGGGCGTGATCCAAATGGGGTGCCAACAAGCGCATGAAATCGAGCGTATACCTTCGCAGGTAACCACCGCGACGGAATCCGACCCAGGTCAGATGGCGCGGAAAGAGGTGTGAGGCATCGAACGACACCAGGTCCCGATCGTCCGTTGGGTCAATCGCCATTGCGGCCACGATCCCCACACCGAGGCCGAGTCTCACGTAGGTTTTGATGACGTCGGCGTCCCGGGCGGTGAGGGCGATGTCAGGCTCGATCCCGGCCGCTTCGAATGCCTGCGGCAGCGACGCTGGGCCCGAGAGGTTGAAGACGTACGTGACGAGCGGGTATTGACCGAGTTTAGCCAGCGTTAACGATTTGACCTTAGCGAGCGGATGATTGGTCGGAGCGATGACTCGCCGATGCCATTCATAGCAAGGTAGCAGCACGCAGTGCGGGAGGTTATCCCGCGAACCTGTGCCAATGGCGATGTCGACCTGGCCTGCATTCAACATGTCGGCGATTTGCTCGGCCGTCCCCTGATGCAAGTGCAGTCGAACTTGCGGATATTTGATCCGAAATTGCGAAATGACGGTGGGCAACACGTAGCGCGCTTGCGTATGTGTCGTCGCAATCGAGAGGGAGCCACGTGCAGCATCGCGAACATCGAGCGACATGGCCTTGATGGCCTGAGTTTCGCGTAGCGCTTTCTGCGCACGCTCTACTACGCGCTGTCCGGCTGCAGTGAGTCGCAACAGATTACGACCTTCGCGAACGAACAGCTCGAAGCCGAGTTCTTCTTCCAGTAGGCGCAATTGTCGGCTGACGCCAGGTTGCGATAAATGCAACTTTTCGGCGGCCGCCGAGATATTGAAGCCGGCATCCACGATCGCAGTCAGGTAGCGCAGTTGAGCCAATTTCATATGCGCACCGGACTGATCGAGAACATCAACTGATCGGCAGAGTCATTCCGAGCCAGCGACCAAGCGCAAGCGCTGGTGTCAGCATCATGCCCGGAGCGAAAGCGTTGCCGAGTGTGGCGCCACTGCCAAGCACTTCGCCCGCAGCGTAAAAGTTCGGAATCGGTTCACCGTTGCCACGCACGACACGCAGTTGTTGATCGACGACGACTCCCGCGGATGAGGTCGCCGAGTGTCCAAGATGAGTGACCGCATAGAACGGGCCTTTCTCGCCAATCGACATCGGAAAGTGTTTGCGCCCGAACGCATCGCTACCCGTCTTGACCGATGAGTTGTAATCGCGGATCGACGCGCGCAAGCCCTCAAGTTCGATACGAGCCTTCTCGGCGAGCGTCTCCAGCGTATCGGCGCGGTGGAACATCGGATGTTTGTCGAAGTGCGCGAGGAACTCGTCACGCGAGAATTTAGGTAATGCGGAGGGTGCTTTCTCGAGAATGCCGTGGTCGAAGAAGATCTGGTAACGCAGCTTTTCTTGTTTGAGCAGCAAACGCTCGCGTTGGTAGGAGTCTGGCGAGTCCTCGGCTAAGAATCGCTGCCCTTGGTTATTTACCCAGATTTCCCATGGTAAGCGTCTTGGCGCCATATCGAAGCGCGCGTAGACCTTGGCCGGGAATTGTTCGGACGTGAGAATGGATCCGCTGCCAGGGCGATGCAAATCCTGGCCACGCAACCAACCGCCGATGGAGGTGGCGATCGCAAGGCCTTGCCCTTGCGAGTAGGGGTAAGAGCCCGCTGCATACGCCGGCACACCACAGAGTTGTTCGAATAGCTCCGGGTTCATCGCGTAGCCGCCGCTCGTGAGTAGCACGTGACGACCGCGGGCGATGAACTCGCGGGGCGCGCCGCTGGGTGTCTCGGTGGCGATGGCTCGAACGCCCTGCACCTCGCCTTTGTCGCTGACGAGCAAACCGGTAGCGCGTGTATTCAATTGTACGGTGACGCGACCACTGGCGACTTCCGGCTCGAGCTCGCGGCGAACGACGGCCAGAATCGCGCGCCCCTCATCCTTTGCCCAAAGATAGCGTGGCGTGTTGTATGCCTTACGGCCCGGGCTGTCACCGGTAACAGGATGATCAGCGAGTGGAACGAGGCCAGCATCGAGCAGCCAGTTGATGGTGGCCGGCGCCTCATCGGCGGTGCGTCGAATCACGTGTTTGTCCGCGAAACCGCGCGACAACCGCATGACATCTTCGTAGTGCGCATCGGGTGTATCGACGATTCCCTTGGCCGCCTGAATTCGCGTCCCTGCGGCTGCGACCTGTCCGTTGGCTAAGTGCAGCGTTCCGCCGATGTCAGGGGCCGCATCGATCAACAGAACCTTGGCCCCGCGACGGGACGCAAAGATCGCTGCCGGCAAACCGGCGGTACCTGCACCGATGATGATGAAATCGTAGTGCTGCGCCTCGGCAGCGAACGCCGAGGCCATGGACGAATCAGCCAGAGCAATGGCTCCGGCTGATCCAATGGCGCTCTGAATGAACGCACGACGTTTCATGGCGATCAATCCTCGATGAGGAAACTGCGTAATTGTTCTGAACGACTCGGATGACGCAATTTGCGCAAGGCTTTGGCTTCGATCTGACGGATACGCTCGCGCGTAACATCGAACTGCTTACCGACCTCTTCGAGCGTGTGATCGGTGTTCAGATCGATGCCGAAGCGCATACGTAAAACCTTCGCTTCCCGCGGCGTCAACTGGGCGAGCACCGCGTGGGTGGTCTCGCGCAGTGATTCGGCAGTTGCTTGATCGATCGGAGACGCCACTGAAGTGTCTTCGATGAAATCGCCAAGGTGTGAGTCTTCGTCATCACCGATCGGCGTTTCCATCGAGATCGGCTCCTTAGCGATCTTGAGGACCTTGCGAACTTTGTCTTCCGGCATTTCCATGCGGACAGCAAGCTCGTCGGGCGTGGGCTCACGACCCATCTCCTGCAACATCTGACGCGAAATGCGATTCAGCTTGTTGATCGTCTCGATCATGTGTACCGGGATACGGATCGTACGGGCTTGATCGGCGATCGAGCGGGTGATGGCCTGGCGAATCCACCAAGTTGCGTAAGTCGAGAACTTGTATCCGCGACGATATTCAAACTTATCGACGGCCTTCATCAGACCGATGTTGCCTTCCTGAATAAGGTCGAGGAACTGCAAGCCACGGTTGGTGTATTTCTTGGCAATCGAGATGACGAGACGAAGATTCGCCTCGACCATTTCTTTCTTCGCGCGACGCGCCTTGGCTTCGCCAATCGACACTTCACGATTAATATCTTTGATCTGGCTGACCGAGAGGAAGTGACGCTTCTCGATCTCGACGAGCTGGGCTTGTCGACGGCTGATTTCGTCAGCGAGCTTCGCGAGGCCGGCAGACCATTTCTTACCTGCTTTGACGTGCTTGCTCACCCAGCGCTCATCTGTTTCGTTGCGCGGGAAAGAGGTAATGAACTCCTTACGCGGCATGCCGGCGTCACGCACGGCGATGACCATGATCTCTTTTTCGAGTTGGCGAATTTCGTTGATGTGCTCGCGCAGATTGCCGATCAAGGCCTCGAACATCTTGGGCGCGAGTTTGAGCTCCATGAATTCGCTCGAGAGTTTGGTGCGAATCTTTTGCGCCTTCGGGTCATCCATGCCCGACTTGCTGAGCAAGCCCAAGCATTGCACGTGGAGTTTTTGGATCGAAGCGAAACGATTAGCTGCTTCGATCGGATCCGGGCCTGTGTCGGCGGCTTCTTCTTCGTCGTCACCGCCTTCGGCTTCCTCGGATTCTTCAGCGGCCGCTGCGGCCGGATCAACCTTTGTCGGATTTTGCGGCTGCGCGATGACATCCGGCGCATTCGGGTCAATGAATCCGACAATGATATCGGCGAGGCGCCCGGCACCGTTCTTCACCGGCTCGTAAGCTTTCAGGATGAAGTCGTAAGTTGGCGGATACAAAGAAATTTGCGTTCGAACGGCGTCGAGACCTTCTTCGATCCGCTTGGCGATGCTGATTTCACCTTCGCGGGTGAGCAGTTCGACTGTACCCATTTCGCGCATGTACATGCGCACGGGATCGGTGGTGCGACCGAGCTCTGCATCGAGCGCGGCCAGAGCAGCTGCCGCCTCTTCGATGGCTTCTTCGTCAGATGGCGCTGTGGTCTCAGGCGCGAGCAAGGACTCTTCCGGTGCTTTTTCATAGACCGGGATGCCCATATCGTTGATCGTGTTGACGATCTCTTCGATCTGTTCCGGATCGACGATCTCCGAGGGCAAGTAGTCGTTGACCTGCGAGTACGTGAGGTAGCTCTGCTCTTTGCCGAGCGCGATCAGTTGCTTGAGCTGCGACTGACGTTCTTCTGGCATCGCAAGCGGTCGACGCTCCGGCAAGTTCAGCGGCTTGTTGCCGTCGTTCGCGGCAGCTTTAGCGGCCTTCGACTGCTTGGCTGTTGGCTTCGCGGTCGGCTGAGCGGGCGGCGTGGCGACGACGGGGGCTGCAGCAGGTTGTGCAATCTCACTCTTGGGCGCCTTTTTGGCGGCTGGAGCGGGCTTGGTGGCAACCGTTTTTGGTGCTGGGGCGGGAACGGCCTTTGCGACGGGGGCCTTGGCCGCGGGTTTCGACGCTGGCTTTGCGGTTACTTTGGCAACGGGCTTGGCGGCTGGCTTCGCAGCGGGCTTAGCCACCGACTTCGCAGCGGGCTTGGTAGCCTTTGGGGGGGTCTTCGAGGCGACCTTAGCAACCGGCTTTTTGGGTGCGGTCTTAGCCGGCGCGGGCTTGCTCGCTGCCTTCTTCGGCGCGGCCTTATGGGCGGCTGATTTCGCTGCCACCGGGCGCGCGGGTTTCTTGCTGGCCGTAGCCTTGGATTTTTTGCTCATGTTTGGATGCCTGTCGGGCGCTGCCCGGGCCGGGGAATCGAACCGGCAAGAGTACGCGGAAAGCCTAGATTTTTCCAGACATCAGCGCTTGCAAATCGCGTTTTTCATCCGCCGACAAACCGCTTTCTTGCTCTTTGGCAAGTAGCGTGTCGAGGCGGCGCCGACGGGTCTCTTCTCCCATGCGGCCGATGGCGTTCTGCAGCTCCCGTCGGGCACCCTCGGCCGCGGTAATCAGGGCCTCGGTGGCCGCCAAGCGGGCGAGGCGGGACTGCTCCGGTCGATCCCGCCAGCGTTCGAGCAACTGCGCCGTGCTTTTGCAGGGTTCGAGGCGTAAATCGTCGACGAGTTGCCGCAGGATATCGGCGCCTGGCTCCTCGACGGTTGCGAGTGTCGCGAGGTCTTTTGGGGTGAGTTCGGCGGCGACACTCGGGTGATGCACCAGCATCAATACGGCTTGGCGCATCAGCCCGCCGCGTCCGGCACTGCGGCCCGGTGCGCCGCTCCCAAGCGCCGCACTCGATCGAGCGCCGGGCTTTGCTGCGGAGCGTGCCGATTCACCTTGCCATAACGCCCGCAAACGATCCGCGGGCAGGCGAATCGCTTCGGCGAGTCGTTCGATTAGTAATTCTCGATAAACACCTTCCGGTACTCGCGCAATCAACGGTCGTGCGAGTTCGGCAAAACGCGCCTTACCGTCGGCATTACCAAGATCAACCTGCGAACCGAGTTCCTGCACCAGGTATTCAGACAGGGGCAAAGATTGTTCGAGTCGTCGCTCGAACGCTTCGCGCCCTTCCTCGCCGATCAAAGTATCCGGGTCATGCCCTTCGGGCAAAAACAAAAATCGCAGCTGCCGACCTTCGCGCAATTCTGGCAGGGCGTTGTTGAGTGCTCGCCAGGCGGCGGCGCGTCCGGCGCGATCGCCATCGAAGGCGAAGACAACTTCGGCGACAAGCCTGAAGGCACGTTTCAAATGCTCGGGCGTTGTCGCCGTGCCAAGGGTGGCAACAGCGTAGTGCACGCCGGCCTGATGCAAGCGCACCACGTCCATGTAGCCCTCGACGATCATTAGGCGCTTCAGGGGCGAGCGACTCTGCCGAACTTCGTAGAGGCCATAGAGTTCACGGCCTTTGTGGAAGAGGGAGGTTTCGGGCGAATTGAGATATTTCGGTTCGCCCTGATCGATGATGCGACCACCGAAGGCGATGACGCGGCCGCGGGCATCGCGGATAGGGAACATGATGCGATCGCGAAAGCGATCGTAATAGCGATCGCCGGCGCCTTCGCGCTCGATGATCAGTCCGCAGGCCAGCAGATCCGCCCGCGTTTTTGTATCTTTAGCGAAACGATTAAGGACATCATTCCACGAATTGGCTGCATATCCGATCTGAAAGCGCTCCCGCGTATCCGGCTCCACACCTCGCCGGGTGAGATATTCGGAGGCGCGTGAATCGGCCTGCAGAGTCATCGACCAGTGTTGTGCGACGCGACCCATGAGGCTCGCAAGATCAGCGCCCTCTTGCTGCTTCCCATCGTCCGGTCGGGCTTCGCGCGGCACTTCGAGCCCGGCCCGAGAGGCGAGTTCTTCAACGGCCTCGGGAAAACTCAAGCGGTCGTAATTGATCAAAAAACCGAGGGCGGTACCGTGCGCCCCGCAACCGAAGCAGTGATAGAACTGCTTATCCGGACTCACCCAAAAAGAGGCGCTTTTCTCATCGTGAAACGGGCAACAGGCCTTGAACTCGCGGCCTGCTTTCTTGAGCGGAACGCGCGCGCCGATGAGCTCGACGATGTCGGTCCGTGCGACCAACTCGTCGATGAAGCTTTGAGGAATTCGCCCGCTCATGGGCGATTAGGATACGGCCTCGGGCGTCAGCCCGCGGCGCCGAGTTTGCTCTTGATGATGGCGCTGACCGCGCTCATGTCCGCTCGACCGGCTGCACGAGTTTTTACGAGCGCCATGACTTTGCCCATGTCCTTGACCGACGCGGCGCCGGTTTCAGCCATCGCCGCAGCCACCAAGGCTTCGACCTCGGCTTGCGACAAAGGCTCGGGCATGTAGGTCTGCAGCAGGGCGACTTCCGCCAATTCCTTGGCCGCAAGATCTGCTCGACCGCCCGCCTCGAACTGCGCGATGGCTTCGCGGCGTTGCTTGATCATCTTTTCGATGACCGCGAGAACCTGGGTATCGTCGAGGGTGATCCGCTCGTCCACCTCACGCTGCTTAATAGCAGCCTGAAGCATACGGATGTAGCCGAGGCGCTCCTTCTCGCCGGAGCGCATCGCATCCTTCATCTCCTGCGTGATGCGCTCTTTGAGCGACATCGTTAGCGAGGGCGAGCGATACGTGGCGAAGAGCGCTTGATGTGGCGCTTAACGGCCGCAGCCTTTTTGCGCTTACGCTCTTGGGTCGGCTTTTCGTAGAATTCGCGACGACGCAGCTCCGTCAGCACCCCCGCTTTTTCGCAGGCGCGCTTGAAACGGCGCAGTGCAGCGTCGAAATACTCATTTTCTCGAACACGAACGCTCGGCATCTAAAACCTCAACCCCTTGATTAGTAAGGAATTCCCAGAACGTCCTGCAGAAGCAGGGGCCGGGATTCTAATGATCCTCGCTGCAAAAGGCAAAATTCCCGGCATATGCGCATTCTGGCCATCGAATCTTCCTGCGACGAATCAGCGGCTGCCGTGCTCGATAGCCGGGAGGGTTTGCTGGCGCATGAGTTGTTCTCGCAAATCGAGTTACATCGAATTTATGGCGGCGTCGTGCCGGAACTTGCCTCGCGCGATCACGTCCAGCGCCTACTGCCGCTCGTTAAATCCGCTCTCGTAAAGGCCGAGACTGAGCCCGAACAACTCGATGGCATCGCCTACACCGCAGGTCCTGGGCTGATCGGCGCTTTGTTGAGCGGGGCGGCTCTTGCACGCTCGCTGGCCTATGCGTGGAAGCTCCCCACGGTCGGGGTGCACCACCTCGAAGGGCATTTGCTGGCGCCGCTGCTGGAGTCGGATCCCCCAGCTTTTCCGCATTTGGCGTTGCTCGTCTCCGGCGGCCACACCATGTTGATCGAAGCTCGTGGGGTGGGTGATTACAGCCTGCTCGGGCAGACTCGCGACGATGCAGCGGGCGAGGCTTTCGACAAGAGCGCAAAGTTATTGGGCCTACCGTATCCCGGCGGCCCCGAACTGGCTCGTCTTGCCGAGCGGGGACGAGCGGGGCGTTTTGACTTTCCGCGCCCCATGCTCGATCGCCCCGGGCTCGAGTTTAGTTTTTCGGGGCTCAAGACGGCCGTGTTGAATGCGGTGCGTGCGATTGGTGAGCCGTCCGAGGCTGATAAGGCCGATATCGCACGCGGCCTGCAGGAGGCGGTGGTCGATACGCTGGTTGGCAAATGCGTGCGAGCGCTTGAGCAGACAGGCCTTGATGCACTCGTTGTTTCCGGCGGTGTGAGCGCCAACCTCCGTCTGCGCGAGCGACTCGATCAAGCCGCCGCTCGGCGTGGCGCGCGCGTGTACTATCCGCGCCTCGAGTTTTGTACCGATAACGCGGCGATGATCGCGGTAGCAGGGCTGGCGCGGCTCGAGGCGGGCGAGCGAGATGGTCTGCGTATCGGCGCAAGAGCGCAGTGGCCTCTCGACACATTGCGGCCTCCGACGAATTCTTTGAATGCACAGGACAAATCGACAAAATCATGAGTGCTCGTCAATCCGACAAAATTTTTCTCCGCGGTCTCGAAGTCGAATGCATCATCGGCTTCATCGACTGGGAGCGTCGCATCAAACAAAAAGTCGAGATCGATCTCGAGATGCCCGTCGATTGCGCTCGCGCTGCTCGCAACGACGATGTCGTCGATACCCTTGATTACAAACAAGTCGCCAAGCGAGTCATTGCGTTCGTCGAAGGTTCGCAGTTCATGTTGGTCGAGACCATGGCGCATAAGATGGCCATGATGATCCTGGAGGAATTTGGGATCGAGTGGATTCGGATTTCCGTCAATAAGCCCGGTGCGATCCGAGGTTCGCGCGACGTTGGTGTCGCGATCGAGCGAACTCGCGCCGATCTTTCGTGAGTCCGATGGTAGAGGTCTTCGTCGCCGCAGGTAGTAACGTCGAAGCAGAGCGAAATCTTCGATTGGCTGCCAAAGAAATGGCGCAGATTTTCCCGGACGTGCGTTTTTCTGCGGCTTATCGCAATGCTGCGGTCGGCTTTGAAGGCGAGGACTTCATCAACTTCGTCGCCGGGTTTTCGACTGATTTGCCCATCGAGCGCGTCATTGATGAATTACAGCGTATCGAAGGGCTTTGTGGGCGAACACGTGACGCGCCAAAGTGGGCGCCGCGAAGCATGGATCTCGATATTCTCGTTTATGGCGATCGTATCTGTGATCTCCCTGGGCTCGTTTTGCCTCGTCCGGATTTGTTGAAGCGGCCGTACATGTTAGGCCCGATGGCCGAGATTGCCCCAGATTTCGTGCATCCCGCGCGCCTTACGCCGATGCGGCAGTTATGGAGCGAATTTGATCGTGCCGCGCATCCGATGGCGCGAGTGGACATCGGGCTCGATACGGTGGTCTCGCGAGCGTCGTGAGAGCTTTACCAGCCGACGCTGCGGCCCCCATCGACGGCCATGATCTGACCGGTGATGAAAGGCGCATCTGCCGCGAAGAACAGCGCGGTGCGCGCGATGTCTGTCGCAGAGCCCGAGCGTTTCAGCGCCGTTCGATCGATGATTTTTTTCTGCAGCGCGGCATCGGCTACGCCGTCGGCTGGCCACATCACCGGCCCTGGTGCGATCGCATTGACTCTGATGTGTGGGCCGAGCTCACGGGCCAAAGATTTTGTGAGCATGATGAGGCCCGCTTTCGCGATGGAGTAGGTCGGATAGCGCCGCAAAGGTCGCATTCCGTGGATATCAACGATATTCAGGATCAATCCGTTCGTCAGACGCAAGGCCGGTGCGGCCGCTTGCGAGAGAAACAACGGGGCTTTGAGGTTCGAGCCGATCAGATCATCCCAGTGCTCGAGCGTGATTTCGCCGACGGGGGTCGGGTAAAACGTCGATGCGTTGTTGATCAAAATATCGAGCTTGCCAAAGTGCCGACGAGCGTTTTCCACCAAGTTGCCGAGCGAGGCGGTATCGAGCAGATCGCCAGAGAGTCTGAGCGTGCTATCGCGACGGGCTTGTTCGAGATCGGCGCACAATGTTTGAGCGGCCTCGATCGAACGATGGTGATGAATGACGACGTTGGCGCCCGCCGCGTGCAACTCACGCGCAATGGCGGCGCCCACCCGTCGTGCGCCTCCCGTGATCAGAGCAACTTTGCCGGCGAGGGAGTGACGTTCGGTATCCGGTGTCATGGTGATTCATTATGACCCATTTGCCGGCGCCGCAACCCGAGGCTCTCGCTCACTCGCTTCGCCTGTCGGAGCGGATAGCCGAGCGCTTAGCGCTGGCGCGCGGCTGGATATCCTTTGCCGAATACATGCGTCTCGCGCTGTATGAGCCGGGTCTTGGTTATTACAGTGCCGGTGCGAGCAAATTCGGCGATGCAGGCGACTTCGTCACAGCACCCGAGATATCGCCGCTCTTCGCGGAGGTGGTTGCCGGTCAAATGGATTTGGTGCTGCGAACGACAGGATCGGGCGATGTGCTCGAGCTCGGCCCAGGAACCGGTGCTTTTGCATTCGATGCCATCGGCACATTTCATAGGCTCGGCACACCGATCGATCGATACCGTTTGCTAGAGGTGTCAGCCGATCTGCGCGAGCGACAAGCGCTACGCCTCGATCGACTCGCCCAAGCTAATCCGCCACGCGACTGGTGCGATCGATTACCGGAAGCCTTCTCGGGCGTGATTTTCGGTAACGAAGTTATCGATGCCTTGCCATGCGAGCGATTTGTCGTTCGCGACGGGCAGTGGTGGCGCCTCGGTGTCGGGCTCGTCGCATCAGCATCTGAAGTGCCGCAATTTGAGTGGCGGATTCGACCGGCCGACGGATCGGCGCCGGGTGATGAGGAGTTCCGTGCCGAAGCAGCGCTCCTGCAAGCGAGTCTGCGAGAGCACGCGATCGAACTGCCGCCCGATTATTGCGGCGAGTGGCAGCTTGGCCTCGATGCTTGGCTGCAGTCGTTGGCCTCATCATTGACCGAGGGAGTCATCTTGTTATCGGATTACGGCTTGCCGCGCGCGCAGCTTTATCATCCTGATCGCGCGCACGGTAGTTTGCGCGGCTATTACCGTCACCACGCGCATGATGACCCTTTTCTTTGGCCCGGGCTCAGCGATATCACGGCGTGGGTCGATTTCACCCGGGTGGCTGAAGCGGCTGAGCGGGCTGGCCTGCAAGTTTTAGGTTTCACGACGCAGATGGGTTTTCTCGCTGGTGGTGGCGTTGATCAGGCGATGTCGCGCGCGCTCGATGAGGCGAGCTCTGCGCCTGCTGGGGTCTCTGTGGCAGAGCAGGCGAAGCTCGCCGGCGGCCTACGGCGTTTGCTGATGCCGGGCGAGATGGGCGAGTCGGTGAAGTTCTTGATGCTCAGTCGTTCGGAGAGGTTTGATTTACCGGCATTCGCCTTCCGCGACTTGCGGCATACGCTGTGATGTCACTCGACCGATTTTTTGATAGCGGCAAGACGCAACGCGCGCAGTCGTTCGCCGATTTGCGGCCCCTTAAGACCTGAGCGTTCGCGCTCACCAAAGGTCACAGCGCGAGCGGCTACCCAAGCCGATTCGATGTGCGCTCTTTGCGGGTAAGGTTGATCCTGCAGTCCGAGCCGCCCGCGGGCGTCGCACTCGCAAACCTCCAGGAAGTCCGCGAATCGTTCCGGCCGACGAAATGCGTCACTAGATTCGAGCAGCTCGAGAATCGTCGTTGCGCGAAGTTCGAGTCCGCGATGCACGTGAGTGTGATAGCGACTGGCTAGGATGGCGAGTTCTCGATATTCCTGTGGTACTCGTAAGCGCGCGCACAGATTTTCGATGGCACTGACGCCTAACTGCTCGTGACCGTGGTGGCGCGGCCACTGGTCTTTTGGTGTCAGGGCTTTACCAAGATCGTGCATGAGCAGGGCAAATCGGATCGGCGTGTTGGCATTACGCGCAGCGGCGACTTGCAGTGTCAGTAGAGTGTGCTCGCCGGTGTCGATTTCGGGATGCCATTCGGGTCGTTGCGGCACACCAAAGAGCGCATCGAGCTCGGGCATGATCACGCGCAGCGCACCGCACCGTCGCAGCAGTTCGATGGCGGCCCGTGGTTGAGGCTCTCCCAGTGTGCGCTCGAGTTCGCGCCAAATGCGCTCAGGCACGAGCGCATCCACCTCGCCCGCCGTCACCATCGCGCGCATCAACTCAACAGTCTCGTCTGCTACTTGGAAGCCGAGTGGTGCGTATCGCGCCAAAAACCGCGCCACACGCAGGATGCGCACCGGATCTTCCGCAAACGCCGGTGAGACGTGCCTCAGTACGCGGCGATGCAAATCATCCTGGCCGCCAAACGGGTCGACGATCTCACCGTCTTCGGATTGAGCCATCGCGTTGATGGTTAAGTCGCGACGCAGCAAATCCTGCTCGAGAGTGACTGCAGGTGAAAACTCGGTAACGAACCCACGATAGCCCAAGCCAACCTTGCGCTCGAGGCGAGCGAGCGCATATTCCTCGTGCGTTTCAGGATGCAGAAAAACCGGGAAATCGCGCCCGACAGGGCGGAAACCGCGCGCCGTCATTTCTTCGGGGGTAGCGCCGACGACCACCCAGTCTCGCTCGTGCACGGGACGATCGAGTAGGGAATCGCGAACTGCGCCGCCAACGAGATAAACCTTCACTCGTGCATCGTACCCTAGCGTCTGGCTCGTCGTCGGAACGCGGCGTAGCGCAGTTGATCCCGACCCGCCTCGCCAAGGTATGTTGGGGCGATTGTCGACAAGGCCGTTGGTGTGATGCCGAGCTCGGTCAGTCCGGCCGTCGACGGAGCGTTGTCGAGTTGCAGAGAGCGAAAGTTATCCGATGAGAAGGGCTTCCCCGGTACGAAATCGAGGATGCCTGCCTGCAACCGACCGAGAAAGTCTGGCAGTGGGATGACCTTAGCCGGTGTCCCCGAGAGTCTGCCGGTGAGTTCGACCAGTTCTTTGAGCGAGAAAGTTTCAGGACCACCAAGATCGAAGCTGCGGCCAGCGGTTGCAGGATCCTGCAGCGCGCTCTCAAAGGCGCGCGCGACATCACTCACCCAAACAGGAGCGAAGCGCGTCTCACAACGAGCGAGTGGTATCCAGCCTCGGGATAACGGCAGCAGTTGTGCAAATCGATTGAGCAGTGAGTCGTGAGTACCGAAGATCACTGACGGTCGAAAAATCGTCCAGGCCAGAGTCGACGGCGCTTGGCGAACGTGCTGCTCGGCCAGTCCTTTCGATTGCAAATAAAAGCTCGGAGCGCCGACGTCGGCGCCAAAGGAGCTCATGTGCAGTAGCCGTGGAACTTGCGCCGCGGTGCAGGCGGCGACGACTTTGCGGGCGAGCTCAGCATGCGCAAGATGAAACCCACGTCCGCGAAAGCCGCTTTCATTGAGGATCCCAACGAGGTTGATGACAACGTCGCTGCCCGTGAATTCGCGCTTTAGCACGGCCTCGTCATGCACGTTGGCGCGGCGAAACTCGATGTTGGGCAACATAGCCAAATGCGCGGGCGGTCGAGCATTGCGCGTTAACAATCGCAGGCGATGGCCGCGGCGGATCAGGCGGGCGATGAGCTCTCTGCCGACAAACCCACTACCGCCTAAAATGGTGATGAGCATGCTCGAGTCGCTCCTCAACGAAGCACCAAGATCGTGATGTCGCCACTACGACGCACTTGCAGCACGAGCGTGTTGCCACCACGTGCCGCCGCCGCACGCCAAGCCCCACTCAGAGCAGCCGTGTTAGCAACGCGCACGCCATTGGCGGCGACGATGACATCGCCGGGGCGCAGTCCTGCACTGGCAGCGCGGCTATTGGGTGCGACGCTGCGCACGAGCACGCCGCCGCCAGTTTCGGTGGCATCGTCGAGTTGTGCGCCCTCGAGGCTGCGGTGTTGTGTGCCTTCCGGTAGCGCGCTCGAATCCGCATCGCTTGCCGCATTGGACGCCGCCGCGGGATCAGCAATTTCGGCTGTGACGTTGCGAGTTTTACCATCACGCAATAGCGCGATCTGGACTTTATCGCCGACGCGCAGCAAGCCGATCGCGTTACGCAGTTCGGCAGCTGACTTCACGTTACGCCCATTGAGCGAGGTGACCACGTCGCCTGCTTGCAGACCGGCACGTGCGGCGGCAGATTCTTTGGCCACTTGCGTGATGAGGGCGCCGCCGTTGCTCGCGATACCGAGCGCCTGGGCGATATCCGGTGTGACCGGCGCGATGGTGACACCCAGTTGTCCGCGCTTGACGGAGCCGTACTTAATCAATTGATCCATGACGCTGCGCGCCATGTTCACGGGGATCGCGAAGCCGATGCCGATATTGCCGCCCGATCGCGAGAGGATCATGTTGTTGATCCCGACGAGTTCGCCGCGCAAATTCACCAGCGCGCCGCCGGAATTTCCCGGATTAATGGAGGCGTCAGTTTGGATCAGGCTCTCGAAGCCGTCGGGGTTCATCCCTGAACGACCGAGCGCGCTGACGATGCCGTAGGACACCGACTGCTGCAGGCCAAACGGGTTGCCGATGGCCGCGACGTAATCGCCGGGTTCAAGGACATCGGAATCGCCAAGATTGATCTGACTCAACCCCTCGGCCTTGATCTGGATGACCGCGATATCGGTTTGCGGGTCACTGCCGATGAGCTTGGCGGGGAATTCGCGCTGGTCTGAGAGGGTCACCGTGATGTCTTTGGCATTCTCGACCACGTGCGCGTTGGTAATGATGTAGCCCTGCTTGGCATCCACTACGACACCCGACCCTGCCGATTGGAAAGGGCGCTCACGCGCGCCTGCATCAGGCGGGACGTTGAAAAACCGGCGGAAGAAGGGGTCATCGAGCAGCGGGTTGCGCGGCCCTTGCTCGCGCACCGTGCCTTGGATGCCGATGCTCACCACCGAGGGGGATACCCGCCGGATCATCGGCGCGAGCGAGGGCATCGGGGCCACCGCTCTTTCGCGACTCTCGCTGCGACTCGCTACGGGACCGTCGGACGGTTGGGCCGACGCCGCTTGCCCATGGCTCCACGGCGCGAGCAACGCGCCGCTCAGCAACAGAATTCGGGATAAGGCTGGGCTCTGCATGCGCATGACAATTCCTCCGTTCGGCGAGAAGGGGATATACGGATTGGGGGAGGGGTTTCAAGGGGATAACGTGTGAAAGTTGTGTGGATCACTCACAAACACAACATGTAGTAGGGCTAGCCCTAGGTCCTCACCGACCTCGCCGGTAATTTTCTAAAGGGTTTTTTGCTGCGCGATTTCATATAAATGTATGAATTAAATGGTAAAAAATGTTGCTTCCGTATTGGAATTCATGTCTTGACGCACATCGACCCCCTGCCTAATCTCCACCCCTCGACACAACATCTTGTGTGCACTCTCGAGTGCAGCCGGAGGGGCTCCGGTGGCAAGGAGTTTCGGGGTCGAAAGAGGGGAGAGCAAAAAAATCGTCGTGGTAGGCGTTGTTTCCTCCGTTGGTGGTTCGGTCTTTGTGAAAACAAGCCGGCACGGGCGGGTTTTGCTCTCTTCAAAACCGAATTTGTACTGACGTATCAAAGATTTTCAGGGGATCCGAGCCCAAATGAATAGCGTGATTAAGTTGTCGACGAGCGATATGGATTCGATTCCGTTCCAGGAGGCCTCCCTCGATATTTGGGACAAAAAATACCGCTTGGTCTCCAAGAACGGCGACCCGATCGATAAGTCCATGGACGACACCTACTGTCGTGTCGCCCGTGCGCTTGCCGATGTCGAAGCTCCTGAGCAGCGTGAGCATTGGTACGAGCGATTTCTATGGGCGCTACGCCGTGGTGCCATCCCTGCTGGCCGCATCACCTCGAATGCAGGCGCCCAGGAGCACAAGCCGGCGACCTCGACGATCAACTGCACGGTCTCGGGCACGATTCGTGACTCCATGGACGACATTCTCGACAAGGTTCATGAGGCGGGTCTCACGTTGAAAGCCGGTTGTGGCATCGGCTACGAGTTCTCGACGCTGCGACCGCGCGGCGCCTACGTCTCGGGTGCAGGCGCCTACACCTCTGGCCCGCTCTCGTTCATGGATATCTACGACAAGATGTGTTTCACGGTCTCCTCGGCAGGAGGTCGTCGCGGTGCGCAGATGGGTACGTTCGACGTTGGCCATCCCGATGCCATGGAGTTCATCCGCGCCAAGCGCGAGAACGGGCGCCTGCGTCAGTTCAATCTGTCGTTGTTGATCACCGACGAGTTCATGCACGCGGTCCGTAACGATCTCGAGTGGCAGCTCGCCTTTCCGATCCTTCGCAAGGAATATGAGGCTGAGAAGCCGGATCTGAAGGATGAGAGCAAGTTCGTATGGCGTGATTGGCCGTACAACGAAAACTTCGTCGTCAACGAGACGGGGCTCGTTGCCTGCAAGATTTACAAGACTTTGCCCGCGCGTCGCATGTGGGATGTCATCATGACGTCCACCTATGATTTCGCTGAGCCCGGTTTCATCCTCATTGATCGCGTCAACGAGATGAACAACAACTGGTTCTGCGAAAACATCCGCGCAACCAATCCTTGCGGTGAGCAGCCGCTGCCGCCTTACGGTTCCTGCTTGTTGGGTTCGGTGAACCTGACGCGTTTCGTGCGTCGCCCGTTCACGGCAGAGGCCGAGTTTGATTGGGCTGAGTATCGCGAGGTCGTCAAAGTATTCACCCGCATGCTCGACAACGTGGTCGAGGTCAACGGATTGCCGCTCGAGGGTCAGCGCAACGAGATTTTACGCAAGCGTCGTCACGGCATGGGTTTCTTGGGTCTCGGTAGCACGATGACCTTGCTCGGCATGAAATACGGTTCTGGTGAGTCGGTGAAGTTCACTGAAGACGTTTCGCGCGAAATGGCTTTGGCGGGCTGGGAAGCCGCGCTCGACTTGTCGCGTGAGAAGGGTCCAGCGCCCATCATGAACGAAGAGTTCACTGTGACGGGCGAGATGCTGCGCAAGCGCCCCGAGATGGCGCGTGATGGCTGGAAGGTCGGCAGCAAGATCCCTGGCCGCGTCTTGCATGCTCGCTATAGCCGCTACATGCAGCGCATCGCCGAAGTGTCACCTGCGCTCGTTGAGCAGCTCGCGCTTGTCGGTGCCCGTTTCACTCACCACACCTCGATCGCACCGACCGGTACGATTTCGCTTTCGCTCGCCAACAACGCGAGCAACGGTATTGAGCCGTCGTTCGCGCATCACTATTTCCGTAACGTGATTCGCGAAGGCAAGAAGTCGAAAGAGAAAGTCGACGTGTTTTCGTTCGAGTTGCTCGCTTATCGCGAGATCATGAACGCGAAGGCGATGCCGAATTCCACGAATTCAGCCGAGAAGCTGCCGGATTACTTCACCACGGCCGACGACATCACGCCGACCGCGCACGTGGATATTCAGGCTGCGGCGCAGAAGTGGGTCGACTCGTCCATCTCCAAGACGGCAAATGTGCCGACCGATTTCAAATACGACGAGTTCAAGAACATCTACCTCTACGCTCACGAAAAGGGGCTCAAGGGTTGCACGACCTTCCGCTTCAACCCCGAAGCCTTCCAGGGCGTGCTCGTGAAAGAGGAAGACCTCAAGAACACGACGTACGTCTTCACGCTGGAGGACGGCAGCGAGGTGTCGCTGCGCGGCGATGAGGAAATCGAATACGACGGCGAGTTACACACCGCCGCCAACCTGTATGACGCCTTGAAAGAAGGCTACTACGGCAAGTTCTGAGGATTTTTTAGACCATGGCTGCTATCAAGATCGATCGCAAGATCGCCAAGTACCGAGTTTTGAAGCCGGGCGCCGAAACGCCGGCGCCCGCCGCTGCCGCGACCGCTGAACTGCCGACGTCGCACGGCGGCAAGGTGGTGCGTTTGACCGAAGAGGTGCAACGTCCCGAGGTTCTGATCGGCTCGACCTACAAGATCAAAACGCCGGTGTCCGACCACGCGATGTATGTGACCATCAACGACATCATTCTTAATGAGGGAACCGAGCACGAACAGCGTCGCCCCTTTGAGGTTTTCATTAACTCCAAGAACCTGGATCACTACCAATGGATCGTGGCGCTGACGCGAATCATTTCGGCGGTGTTTCGTAAGGGTGGCGACGTCACGTTCCTCGTCGAGGAATTGAAAGCCGTCTTCGACCCGCGCGGTGGATACTGGCAGCCGGGTGGCAAATTCATGCCCTCGATCATTGCCGAGCTCGGCCATGTCATCGAGAAGCATCTTCAGACCATCGGTCTGCTGCGTCCGCTCGAGCTCGACGAGCATCAAAAGAAACTTGTCGACGAGAAGCGCGCAGAGTTCGAGGCGCGGGCTAAACAGACGGATGCCTTCGCGAACTCGCACTTCCCCGAGGGTGCGCAGCTGTGTTCGAAATGCAGCACCGCGGCCGTCGTGATGATGGACGGCTGTATGACCTGCCTTAATTGCGGCGACTCTAAGTGCGGGTGATTCGTTGCGGCTGACGACGCTTTTCCTCGTCGCTGCTCTCGCTACGGCGGCGATCGTCGGCCGCACTCAACCGATTCCTGCCGGGGTGGTCCCAGTCATGGGGCCACCCTCGCTCGAGATTCCGCGTCCTGCCGAACTGCAGCGCGATGTGGATTTCTGGATTCGTGTTTACAGCGAGATCACGAATCAGCAGGGCTTCCTGCACGACGAAGTCGATCTTTCTATCGTTTACGGCAGCGTGAACTTGCCCGAAGCGCCCTCTGGATCGCGTCCGCGCCGCGATGCCGTCTCCTTCGAGCGTGAGCGTTGGCGTAGTGCATTGCGGACTGCGGCTGAATCGCTCGAGAGGGGCGTTCCAACGAACTCTGCCGATGCGCAGCGTGTTCTGGAGTTATGGGGTGGCAAAGCGACCGCCGCTCGTTTGCGCGCGGCAGTGGAGTCGGTGCGATTTCAACTCGGTCAGGCCGATCGCTTCCGCGCGGGCTTGGTGCGTTCTGGCACCTGGGAGTCGCACATCGCGCGGACGTTCGAACGCCTCGGTTTGCCGCCAGAGCTTGCGGCCTTGCCACATGTCGAATCGTCATTCACGCCCACTGCCTATTCAAAAGTCGGTGCTGCCGGTCTTTGGCAATTCATGCCGGGCACGGCTCGGCTCTACATGCGGGTCGACGATGTGCTCGATGAACGTATGGATCCGTTCCGCGCAACCGAAGCTGCAGCAAAGTTACTGCTCTATAACTACCGCGTGCTCGGTAGCTGGCCCCTTGCGATCACCGCCTATAACCACGGTGCTGCCGGCATGCGCCGGGCCCGCGACACTCTAGGTACCGACGACTTCGGCGTCATCGCTCGACGTTACAAAAGCAAAACGTTTGGTTTTGCCTCGCGGAACTTCTATCCCTCCTTTCTGGCCGCACTGACGATCGACCAGAATCCCGAGCGCTATTTCGGCAAGCTCGAGCGCGCCCCGGAACTTGCCTACCAGGAAATCGAAATGCCGGCGTATGCCTCGATCGATGCAATCGAGCGCGGCCTTGGCCTTGATCGACGAATACTGAAAGACTTGAATCCGGCGCTACGTCCCGCCGTTTGGGCGGGCTCGCGGCGCGTTCCGCGCGGCTATCAACTGCGGTTGCCGCCCGAGCCGTCTTTGACGGCAGCTGAATTTACCAATCGGCTGGGTGCCGCAGCGCTACACGCCAGTCAGGTTCGACCGAATACGCATCGAGTTGCCAAGGGCGAAACCCTATCCGGTTTGGCTCAGCGCTATGGGGTGCGTTTGCGTTCGTTGGCGGAACTCAATGGCTTGCGTGTCAATTCGCATCTGCGACAAGGCCAAAGATTGGTCATCCCGGATGGAGCCTCGAATTCGTCGTCGCGATCGGCAGCCGACTGATACGATCGACGATATGAGTTTAGGGATTGCGAGCGTGAAACCACGCGCACTCTGCTTGTTTGCGCTGCTGGCATGGTCGGCTGCGCCCATTTGGGCAGATACGGCAGTGACGTCTTTGCCGGGCAATCGCTTTGCGGCCAACCCGCTGCCGGTTGCCGATCAGGTGATCGTGCGCAAACGCGATCGTCGTTTGGAGCTTTGGCGCGGGCGAGAGTTGTTACGCTCGTATCGAATTTCGCTCGGACTCAACCCTGACGGACACAAGCAACAAGAGGGCGACTTTCGAACTCCGGAAGGGCGTTATCGCCTTAATGCGCGTAATCCGCGCAGTGATTTTTTTCTCTCGCTCGCGGTGTCCTACCCGGACGCTAACGACTTAGCGCGTGCCCGTCAGTCTGGGGTCGCCCCGGGGGGCGCAATCATGATTCACGGGTTACCTAATCAGCCCAAGTGGTCCCCGGATTATTACGCTAAAAACGACTGGACAGATGGCTGCATTGCATTGAGTAATGCCGACATGATGGAAGTGTGGATGCTCGTCCCAACCGGCACCGCCATTGACATCCGTCCCTAAGATTTCTCGATAGGTTCGCCAATGGAAACCAGTATTGTCATCCCCGAATTCGTCGACGCGCGCGTCGCCCCGAGAGGTGCGCTTGAGAGTCTCTCGCAGGAAGAGATCGAGAAGTTACTCTCGTCCGGGCAGGGCGGTCTTTATCCGCTTTTTCGGCAGTGTGCCCTTGCGGTTTTGAACGCGGGTAGCCACACCGATGATGCCCGAGAGATCTTCGATAAGTTTCGAGATTTTGATATCCAGATCCTCCGTCACGCCTGGGGCGTGAAGCTCGAGATCAAGAATGCGCCCGCGATGGCCTTTGTCGATGGGCATATGATTCGCGGCACCAAAGAATTACTTTTTGCGGTACTGCGTGATGTGGTCTACACGGCCAACGAGATCGTTGAGAGTGGTCGTTTCGACCTGGCTCGGCCGCAGTCGATCACGAACGCCGTTTTCCACATTCTGCGTAACGCGCGTTTGCTCGATCACAAATCGCGACCGAATCTCGTGGTCTGCTGGGGCGGCCATTCGATTAGTCGCGAGGAATACGAATACACCAAGAAAGTCGGTTACGAACTCGGCTTGCGGGCGCTCGACGTTTGTACGGGCTGCGGCCCAGGCGCTATGAAAGGCCCCATGAAGGGCGCGACCATAGGGCATTCGAAGCAGCGCATCGCGCCAGGTCGCTACGTTGGTTTGACTGAGCCTGGCATCATCGCCGCCGAGCCGCCGAACCCCATCGTCAATCACCTCGTGATCATGCCGGATATCGAAAAGCGGCTAGAAGCCTTCGTGCGACTTGGGCACGGACTCGTCGTTTTCCCAGGTGGCGTCGGAACCGCCGAGGAAATTTTCTATCTGCTTGGTATTTTGCTCGACCCTGCCAACGCCGAGCAGCCGTTCCCGGTCGTGTTGACCGGGCCGCGCAGCAGCGCCGCCTACTTTGAGCAGATTCGGCGCTTCCTGGTGAACACGGTTGGCGAGGTGGCAATGTCGCGTCTGCAGATCGTGATTGATGATCCGGCTGAGGTGGCGCGCATCATGGATCGTGGGATCGACGAGGTGCGCGACTATCGTCGCCGTCATTCCGACTCGTTCAATTTCAACTGGCTGTTGCGGATCGATCCGGAGTTTCAGCGCCCGTTCGAGGTCACCCATGCCTCGATGCGAACCTTGCGATTGCATCGCGATCAGCCGGCGCACGAGTTGGCCGCGGATCTACGCCGGGCGTTTTCGGGCATCGTCACCGGTAACGTGAAGGAGCCTGGCATCCGAGCTATCGAGCGCCACGGTCCCTTCGAGTTGATCGGCGATCGCAGTGTGATGGACATGCTCGATGAACTTCTGTCGGGTTTCGTGGCGCAGCAGCGCATGAAGCTGCCCGGATCAGCCTATGTGCCCTGCTACCGTATCGTGAAGGGCTGACGAAGGCGCCCTAAAGAGGCCTTGAATAGGCCTTGAAAAGGCCTTGGTCGACCCCAAAAAGGCAGGGTCCTGTTTTGCGGAGAGACCCATGACCGATAACGTCCAGACCCACGGTTTTCAGGCCGAAGTGCGTGAGCTGCTGCGGCTCATGATTCACTCGCTGTACAGCCACAGAGAGATTTTTCTTCGCGAGCTCATATCGAACGCGTCGGACGCCAACGATAAGTTGCGTTTCTCGGCGCTCGCTCAGCCAGAGTTGTTGGCGGGCGAATCCGAATTAAAGATCTGGGTCGATTACGACGCGGATAAGAAAACGCTGACGATTCGAGATAACGGTATCGGAATGACGCGGGATGAAGCGATCGCCCACCTTGGCACGATCGCCAAGTCCGGTACGGCCGACTTCTTCAAGAAGTTGACCGGAGATCAGCAAAAGGACTCACAGCTCATCGGTCAATTTGGTGTTGGGTTCTACTCTGCGTTCATCGTGGCCGACGAAGTGGAGGTGCATACCCGGAAAGCGGGTGAGCCGGCGACTGCCGGCGTACGCTGGGCCTCGAAAGCCGATGGTGAGTTCACCGTCGAGACGATCGAACTGGCTGAGCGCGGTACCAGTATCGTGCTGCATCTGAAAGAGGAAGCCAAAGAATTTGCAGATGGCTGGCGCCTTCGCTCCTTAGTCCGTCGCTATTCGGATCACATCGCCTTCCCGGTATTGATGCGCAAAGAGGGCGAGGCCACGCTCGACTGGGAGGCGGTCAATCAGGCCCAAGCGTTATGGACACGCGCTCGAAGTGATATCAAAGACGAAGAGTATCGCGAGTTCTATCAGCATATCGCCCACGATTTCGCGGAGCCGCTCGCTTGGAGCCACAACAAGGTTGAGGGCAAGCGCGAATACACCTCTCTTTTGTACGTGCCCGCTCGCGCTCCTTTTGATCTTTACCAGCGCGATGCAACTCGCGGTCTGAAGCTCTATGTGCGTCGCGTTTTCATCATGGACGATGCCGAGCAGTTTTTGCCGATGTACTTGCGCTTCATCCGCGGCGTGCTCGATTCGAACGATCTGCCACTCAATGTCTCGCGCGAGTTACTACAGCAGGACAGCGAAGTGGAGGCGATGCGTTCGGCTTTGACCAAGCGGGCGCTCGATCTGCTGGGGCGCATCGCGAAGGATGAGCCGGAGAAGTACGCGAGCTTTTGGAAAGAGTTTGGTCCGGTGCTCAAAGAGGGCGTCGGTGAGGATCCGAGTAATCGCGACAAGATCCTCCCGTTGCTGCGCTACGCGAGCACCCACGAAGAGTCTGACGAACCTAAAGTGACACTTGCTGATTATGTCGGCCGCATGAAGGCGGGTCAGGAGAGAATCTATTACATCATCGCCGATAGCGTGACCGCAGCACGTGGCAGCCCGTATCTGGAGCAGCTGCGATCCAAGGGTGTCGAAGTGCTGTTGCTGGCTGATCGAGTCGACGAGTGGATGATGGGTCACGTCCGCGAATTCGAAGGCAAGCGCTTCAAGGATGTCGCGCGAGGCGATCTTGAACTCGGAGGTCTCGAGGGCGATGCGGATAAAGCGGCCGCAGCCGAAGTAGCCAAGGAAAACGAGAAACTGCTCCAGCGCATCAAGGAGGCGCTCGGTGAGCGTATCTCAGAGGTGAAGGTCTCGACTCGGTTGACCGACACACCGGCGTGTCTCGTGCTCGCTGAGCATGATCTGGGCGCGCAGATGCGCAAGATTCTGGCCGCGACGGGCCAATCGGCGCCCGAGTCCAAACCGGCCCTCGAGGTCAACGTTGGCCACCCGCTGCTCAAGAGGCTCGACGCGACGATGGCAGAGGACGAGTTCGCCGAGTTAGCCCTGGTTATCCATGATCAGGCCAAGCTCGCCGAATCGGGCTCGGTGGCCAATCCCGGTGAGTTCGTTCGTCGTTTGAACCGTTTGCTCGGGCAACTGATGGCTCAATAGTTCGTGCCATAATCCGCTCGTATGGGCAAACCGAATCCCACCGAAGAAGAGTTGCGCTCGCGTCTGACGCCGCTCGCATACGAAGTCACCCGTAACAAGGGGACCGAGCGCGCCTTCACCGGCGCTTACACCTACAACAAAGACAAGGGCGTCTACGCTTGCGTCTGTTGTGGAGCGGAGCTTTTTTCGTCGGATACCAAATACGATTCGGGCTCGGGTTGGCCAAGTTTCTGGACGCCACTGGCTGCCGATCGAGTGCGAGAGCATCGCGATATCAGTCACGGGATGATCCGTACCGAAGTCGTTTGCGCGCAGTGCAATGCCCACCTCGGGCACGTGTTCGAGGATGGGCCTCAACCGACGGGTCTGCGCTACTGCATCAATTCAGTTTCTCTCGATTTTCTCCCCTCAAATTCGGTAGACGGGTCGTAATGAGAACGGTCGTGTGGTCGGTCATCCTGGCGGTGACCGGAATATTTTTGATCTCCGCTTTTCTTCCCACGCTACTCGCATCGAGCGGTAGCGATCAAGCGTCCATGGAGTCCGCAATGTCAGAGCTCATCAAAGAAGATCTCGAAGCCGGCGACGGCTCACCCATCAATGCCGGACAGATTGCCGTGGTGCATTACACCGGCTGGTTACACGACCCGTCACAAAACGAAGCTAAGGGACGTAAGTTCGACAGTTCACACGACCATGGCGACACCTTCGCGTTCAAAGTCGGTGGCGGTCAGGTGATTCGAGGTTGGGATCTCGGCGTCGAGGGGATGCGAGTGGGCGGTAAGCGTCGGCTCGTGATTCCCGCAGAGCTCGGCTACGGCGCGCGCGGTGCTGGCGGTGTCATCCCCGGCGGTGCGACGCTCGTGTTCGACGTCGAGTTGGTGGAGATCCGCTAATGCAAACCAAGGTTTTAGGCGCGATCGCTTTGGCTATCTCCATGGGCGGGGCGGCTGATGCCGCCACCTTGATCTATGCCGGAAAGGTCATCGACGGCATCAGTAATCAGGCGATGCCGGAGCGAACTGTCGTTGTCGATGGTGGACGTATCGTCGCGATCGAGAGCGGTTATCGTGCGCCATCGGCGACCGATCAAGTGGTCGATTTGAAGAACTCGACGTTGATGCCCGGCCTGATGGACATGCACGTGCACATCACGAGCGAGTACAGCCGGACGAGCGAGTTGGATCGTTTCAAGAAGGATGGTCCCGATGTGGCGCTCGATGGCGCCATGTTCGCGGAGCGCACTCTGCAAGCAGGATTCACCACGGTTCGTGATCTCGGTGACGGCTTTCGTGCGAGCATCGCCCTGCGTAACGCGATCAATGCTGGCAAGCTCTCTGGCCCCCGTATTTTTGCAGCGGGCAAGTCGATCGCGACCACTGGCGGTCACGCCGACCCCACCAATGGCTGGGCGGATCACCTCGGTGGCGCTAACGTTGGCCCGATCGACGGTGTCGTCAACGGCGAGGAACAAGCAGCGCAGGCTGTGCGTCAGCGCTACAAAGAAGGGTCGGATCTCATCAAGATCACGGCAACCGGTGGCGTGCTTTCGGTCGCCAAGAACGGCTTGAACCCGCAGTTCACCGAAGAAGAGATTCGAAGCATCGTGCAGACGGCGCGAGATTATGGTTTCAAAGTGGCTGCGCATGCACATGGCGCCGAGGGCATGAAGCGGGCGGTGCGTGCCGGCGTCGATACCATCGAGCATGGCACCTTTATGGACGATGAGACCATCAAGCTTATGAAGGAGCGTGGCACTTACTACGTGCCGACCATCACGGCAGGCGCTTGGGTTTTTGATCGTTCGAAAGAAGACGGGTTCTTCCCGGCACTCGTTCGTCCGAAAGCCGCCATGATCGGGCCGCAGATTCAGGGAACCTTCGCTAAGGCTTACAAGGCGGGTGTGAAGATTCTCTTCGGAACCGATACGGGTGTCTCTGCGCATGGTCAAAATGCGCGCGAGTTCGTGCTGATGGTCGAGGCCGGTATGCCAGCGATGGAGGCCATCAAGTCGGCAACATCCGTCAGCGCTAAATATCTCGAGATCGATGATCGGCTGGGCAGCGTCGAGGTTGGCAAGATTGCCGATCTCATTGCGGTTCCGGGTGATCCGATCAAAGATATCAGCGCGATGCAGCGAGTTCATTTCGTTATGAAGGACGGCGTTGTCCATCGCAGCCCCTGAGCGCAAGATGCTTGCCGGCATCGTCGGCGACATCGAAACTCTCATCGAGTACCCCGATAGCAGTCTTTACCCGCAAGCCCGGGCCATTGCCGTTTGTTGTCATCCGCACCCGCTTTTCGGCGGTGCGATGACCAACAAGGTGATACACACGGTCGCTCGTAGTTTCGTGGGCAGTGGCGCGATCACGGTGCGCTTCAACTTTCGTGGTGTTGGTGCGTCTGCTGGCGTACACGATGAGGGGCGCGGTGAGCTCGCCGATTTATTTCACTTAGTCGACTGGGTGCGATCTGAATGGCCCGGTTTGCCATTGTGGCTCGGTGGTTTCTCGTTCGGCGCCTGGATGGTGATGCGAGCACAGGTGAGTTTGGCGCCGCAGTTATTGGTAACTGTCGCTCCGCCGGTTGGTCGATGGAGTTTTGACGACGTGGCAGCGCCGCGTTGTCCTTGGCTCGTCGTTCAGGGCTCGCAAGACGAGTTGGTCGATGCGCAAGCGGTCAGACGCTATGCAAGCTCACTTGTGCCGCAAGTCGACTATGTCGAGATTGAAGGCGCCGACCACTTCTTCCATGGCCGGTTACACGAAATCAAGGACCACGTTAGCCGTGTAGCGAGTAACCAACGCCTCTAACGGTGTGAATCAGTGGTTTTTCGAATTCTTTGTCGACGGCTTGTCGCAACCGACTAACGTGCACATCGACCACATTGGTTTGAGGGTCGTAGTGGATGTCCCACACGTTCTTGAGCAGCATGGCCCGAGTAACGACCTGTCCGGCGTGCCGCACCAGACACTCTAGCAAGCGAAACTCGCGAGCGGTGAGCTCGATATCACGTCCCGCGCGGCGTGCTTCGCGCGCCAACAAGTCGAGCTCGAGGTCTTCAACCTTTAGGGCCGTTTCCGACGAAGGCAGACTGCGACGACCGAGTGATTCGACCCGGGCGATGAGTTCTTCGATGGCGAAGGGCTTGCCCAAATAATCGTCACTGCCCGCCCGTAGGCCTCGAACACGCTCGTCGACAGAATCGAGAGCCGATAGAACCAAGACGGGGGTCGTTCGACCAGCCTTACGCAGCGCCTGCACGATTTCGAGGCCATCTTGGCCGGGGAGCATACGATCGGTGATCAACACGTCGATCGCCGCTGAGAGAGCCGCTTCACGCCCGCGATCGCCATCGAGGATGTGACTGACCGAGTGGCCGCGCGAACCAAGGGCCTGCACGACCTCCTCGGCCATGCGGGCATCGTCTTCAATCAGCAGCACTTTCATTTGAGCCTCACGGGGGAGGAGTTTAGGGGAAAACCCCAAGATCGTGGCATGCTTATAGGATGAGATCTTTTGCTGTTATCGATCGGCGCGCCTTTCTGGCCGGTTTGATTGCACTCGCCGTGATGGTGCTGACTTTCGTCGGCGCCTTCATCTGGGTGCAGCATCGCGTCATGCATTTGCATGATGAAGAGCTACGTAGCACCTTGATCGGCGAACTTGAGCTGCGCCGGCAATTCGATCGGACCTCGGGGCGCCAGAAGCTCATCGACGGGCTCGCTTGGCGTAGTTCGATCGTCGATTCAACGCGATCTCTCGTCTTGATCGACCCAACCGGCAAGCCGATCGTGGGTGACCTTGCTGAGCTTCCGCCGGGTAGCTTACAAAAAGTGGGTCAGCAAGGCTGGTTTCGGCTGAGCGAAGAGGTGGGGCCCGATGTTTTCGTAGTTGCGCTGACGCTCGATGATGGCGCGATTTTGGCAATGAGTTATCGCGACGCCATCCGTCGCGATATGGCGCGTGCGCTCGGGCGCACGGCGGTGTTGGGTATTTTGTTGATCATTACTATTGGAATCGCAACCGGCGTCATATTGAATAACTATGCCTTGACTCAAATTCGCCAGCTTGCATTGACGGCACGTCGAATTCAGCGCGGTCAGATGGCGGCTCGAGCGCCTGTGCCACAGCGAGTCGATGCAATGGGCACTCTGGCGCGCACGCTCAATGAAATGTTGGATCAAAATGAAGCGCTAGTGACTGGACTGCGAACGGTCACTGAGAGCCTTGCGCATGATTTGCGCACTCCGATGATGCGTATACGTCGATCTATCGATGCGGCGCGATCGGCTTCGAGCGAGACGGAGCGACAGGCTTATCTGAACGATGCGGAGGCGGGAATTGCGCGCAGTCTGCAAGTTTTCAATGCGCTCGTTGACTTGGCTCGCGCTGAGGCGGGGCTAGCTTACGAATCGATGGAGGTTTTAGACCTTGGCACTTTAGCCACGGACCTCGCTGAATTGTTTGAACCCTTAGCTGAGGAGCGAGGACAAAAGTTAGAGCGCCGCATCAGGCCTGTGATGGTGACGGGACACCGGCAAATCCTCTCCCAAGCGGTGGGCAACCTGCTCGAGAATGCCATCAAATATTCCCCCTCCGGTGCAGTACTCAGTGTGGCGGTCGAAACGACCGACGATGGCACTCCTGAAATCGTCGTCCAGGATCGCGGCCCCGGCATCCCCATGAACGCGCGCGAGCAGGCGGTTCGGCCGTTTGTTCGACTGGAGGGCGCATCGGGTGAATTCGGCAGCGGCCTAGGTCTCGCGATTGCGGCGGCTGTCGCACGCTTGCATCGAGGCAAGTTGGTGCTCGAGAGCGCCGATCCTGGGCTGCGAGTGAGATTGCGCTTCGGTCACGCCTGATCTTTGGGCCACCACATACGGATTATCAGCCCTGAATCGGGGCCTGAGCGGTTCTGAGCCTCAATACGCCCGCCATGAGCGGTCAGCACGCGAGCGGCGATGGCGAGGCCTAGACCTGTGCCACCGCTCATCCGTCCGCGATCGCGTTCGACTCGATAAAATGGTTCGAAAATCTGCGCGAGCTGATGCTCTGGTACGCCCGGGCCCGCATCGCAGACACTCAAACAGGCCTCGTGCTGGCTTTGCTCAAGGGTGATCGCGATGGAGCTGCCGTCTCTCGTGTAGCGGATCGCATTACGAACGACATTCTCGATCGTGGCGGCTGTCCATTGCATATCTACGGAGAGGGTGCAGGGTGTCTCGCCGCTTTCCCACTGGATTCGACAGCCTTTTTCTTTAGCCTCGAAGGCGGCATCCGTGACGATGCGTTCGATGAGGTGACGTAGATCGATTGGCTCCTTCTGTAAGCTTGACGGCTCTGCTTGCAGTCGTGAGATCGAGAGAATGTCTTCGATCAGTTCATCGAGTCTTGCGATGTCGCTCTCGAGTCGATCTAGCTCGACGGGGGCATCTATGCGCTTGCGCAATAACGCAGCAGCCAAGCGCATACGGGTTAGAGGGGATCGAAGCTCGTGTGATACATCGCGAAGGAGTTGCTCTTTCGCTTGCAAGGCAGTGCCGAGTCGAGTGGCCATACGATCAAAGGTATAAGCCAGCTCGCCGAGCTCATCTCGGCGTTGCAGCGAGGCATGCGTCACTCGTGCATCCAGCTTGCCCGATGACAACGCTTCAGCCGTGCGCTTCAAATCGATGATAGGGCGGGTAATCGATCCGGCGAGCCAATAGCTCGCGATACCGGTCAGTAATAAGGCGAGCGTAAGTAAAGCGAGGCGAGTCGCCGGCAAGCCGAAAACGCCGCGCCTGCCGTCGCGCGGGATCGTCATCAACAAATAGCGCTGACCATCTGTCCCCGACAGTATGGGCATGCCGGTAGGCAGATCTAGGGTGACGATCGCCCCTCCGGCAGGCTGCTCTCTATTCGGTGTGCTTGCGTTGTTTTCCGGTATGTCGGATTCGGTCGATGATGAGCCTCGTGGTATCGGACGGTCGAGTATTTCCTCGCCCCACTCATCGATGACCAAAAAAATCAGCAGGCTCTCTTTATCGGCTTCTTGCTGCCGCGCCCAGTCAACAAGCCCAAGTCGTCCGCCGACTGCGAGCGCTTCGGCTGCACTCTCAGAGCCGCTCTTCAACTCGATGGCAGAGCGCGCAGCACGTTGCTCGATATACCAGGACGTGATGGCAATAGCGCCGAGTCCGATCGCAAGCAGCGTCAAGAAAATCGTGACAAAAATTCTTAGGGCGAGACGACTCATTCGGCGTCGATCTGTAAGAGTTCGTAGCCCGTTCCTCGAACCGAGCGTATTTCGATTCCGTTTGCGCCGGCTAGGGTGAGCTTGCGACGCAGATTGCTCACGTGTGTGTCGATACTGCGATCATAGAGAGTGAGCTTTCTGCCGAGCGCTTGCTCGGTGAGCTCTCCACGCTCGACCGGCTGGCCAGTCGCCTTCGTCAAGATCGTGATGATGCGCAGCTCCGCGGCAGTCAAGTCGAGCGCGGCATCGGCCCAGGTGGCACGACGCCGCTTTTCGTCGATCCGCAATCGACCTAATTGAATGACAGTTTGCCCAGTTTCGCTACTCGTGGTCTGTGAACGACGGTAGATCGCGCGCAATCGAGCCGCGAGTTCGCGCGGATCGAAAGGCTTGGCTAGATAGTCGTCCGCACCCAACTCAAGACCCAAGATGCGATCAACCGCCTCGCCACGCGCCGTTAACATGATCACCGGCAAGCGGGGCTGGCTTTGCCGTAAGGAGCGAAGGATGTCGAAGCCACTGGCGCCAGGCAGCATCACATCGAGCACGAGGAGATCGACCGAGTGTTGCTCGAGCGCTGCAAGGCCAGCTGCCGCATTTTCCGCGCATTCGACTTCGAAGCCTTCACCGGCGAGAAATTCTCGCAGCATCGACGTGAGTTCCTGATCGTCATCGATGACCAATACGCGCGCCGTCATAGGTGACATGGTGCGATGAAGGGGCCTTCTTGTCAGCCTCGAGCTTGAAACTTGACAGTTCTTTGCAACACCTTTGCCATCTCTTGTCGGACGATACCCGACAAGGATGGTCGAAATAGGCGAGGATATCCCTCGGCTCGAAAGTTTTAGGAGTTCACGATGCAGCCTGGAAAAATGTTATTGCTGGTAGCCGCCCTGACCGCGAGCGCCTCGCTCATAGCTGAAGAGGCTGCACCGCCGCCGCCCCCACCGCCCCCGCCGCCTGCGGCACCGTTGTCGGCTGATGGATTGCCACCACCGAATGAGATCCGTCGAATCATCGTTCGCGGCGTCGATCAGAACCCGGTCGAAGCTTTCCGTATGCATCGTGGCATGCATCAAGAGGGCCGGGGTCGCAACGCGATGCAGAATTGGGAACGGATGATGAGCGACCTCGATCTCACCCCGCAGCAGCGCGGCAAGATCACCGAGCATCGGGCGACCTATCAACCGGAATTACGCAAGCTTCGGCAAGAACTGCAGCAGGCTCGCCGAGAGTTGCGCGACGTCACTCCGGGTGATGCCAAGTATTCGGCCAAGGTTGCCGAGACGGCAAAACGAGTGGCTGACCTGTCTGCCAAGATGGTGAGCCAGTCGGCCGAGCTGCGTAGCAAGGTATGGACCGTGCTCACACCAGAGCAGCAGAAGAAGATGCTTGAGCGTCAGCAGGCGATGCGTGAACGTCAAAAGACGATGCGCGAGCGTATGGAAAACGCGAAAGAAATCAGAATCGAGCGTCGTATCGAGAGCGGCGACCGTCCGGCGATCTGGATCGAGCGTAAGGGCGACTGATCGCCATTGATCTGGCGCAAGCTGGCCAAAAAAAAGCCCGGGGTTTTGCCCCGGGCTTTTTTCTTGAACTTGCAGAACTGATCAGTTGACCATGTTCTTGAGGTTCTTCAACGGCATGGCGCGAACCTTCTTGGAGGCCGGCTTTGCCTTGAACATCATCTTCTCGCCCGTGAACGGGTTGACGCCTTCGCGAGCCTTCGTGGCCGGCTTCTTGACGACTTTGAGCTTGGCCAGACCCGGCAGGGTGAACAGGCCGTTGGCGCGCAGGCTCTTCTTGATGATGCCGTTCAAGGAATCGAAAACGGCAGAAACGTTCTTGCGCGACAACTCGGTGTCCTTCGCAATCTGATTGAGGATTTCGGACTTGGTCGGCGGACCACCCTTTTTCGCCATCTTGGAATTCTCCTGAATTTGTAGTGTTGCGCGCTATTGCGCGCGTTTCGATTCGGTCGGAAACATAGCACATGGATCTTTCCGCGCAAACACTTTTCGATGTTTTACCCCGTGAAAAATGGGGTTTTCGTCAACCGCGCAAGAGTATTAGCAATACCTGGATGATGATGCCGGCCCACATCGGTGACAGATCGAGGCCGCCAATGGCCGGTACCGCTCGACGAATTCGCCCCAAAATCGGCTCGCAGAGCGATTCGAGCAGTGCTTGCAGCGGCGAACGCACGCCCGGCGAGATCATCGAGGCAAGTGCGTATATGAAGATTGCCCAAAAGTAGAGCCACAGCGCATCGCGAATCGACACCAGCAAGGCCGCTTGCAGCCAATCGAGAGCGGACGGAATCGCGCCTGCGAGGATGAGCGTAACGGCGGCAGTCTGTACGAGCGCGGCCGCGTAAACGGCGACGATCGAGGCTGTATCGATGCGTCCGATGGCAGGTAAAGCACGCCGAAGCGGTAAAACCAGCCAATTTGTGAGTCTCAGGATCGACTGCGCAATCGGATTGCGAAAGTCGGCGCGAGCCCATTGCAGCATGAGGCGTATCAGAAACAGATATAGCAACAGCGACAAGAGCGTGTCAGCGACGAACAGAATGGCCTGCTGCATAGGATCAGCCTCCGGTTTGGTCTTGCTGTTGGGCGAGTGCACGGCCGCGATGGATCGCAGCGGCGACGGCCTGCTCAACGATGGCATCGAGCTTAGCTTCAGCGAATGAATCGAGCGCGGCAGCGGTCGTTCCACCCTTCGAGGTGACCGAGTTGCGAAGGCTCGCCAGCGTCTCGCCCGTCGCGGCCATCAAACCTGCGCCGTGCAGTGTGGCAGCGGCGAGCCTCGAGGCGGCATCCCGGTTGAGGCCGTGCAGAACCGCCGCATCGGCGAGGGTCTCGGCCAATCGAAAAAAATACGCGGGGCCGCTGCCGGACAGGGCGGTGACGACATCCATCAATGGCTCGTCCTGCACCCAGATCGTCAAGCCAGCCGGTGACAGCACGCTCTCGGCGCGTTGGCGATCTGCACTGCCGACCGATTGATCGGCATACAGGCCCGTCGCGCCTGCGCCGAGTAGGGCCGGACGGTTCGGCATCGCTCGCACGATGCGCGATCCGGAGCCGCACCAGCGCTGTAATTGCGCCACCGACAGACCGGCGGCGATCGAGATTACGAGTGGCTTCGTCTGCTCGAGTTGGGCCTTCAACGGGGCTAGGACGACATCCATATCCTGTGGCTTGACCGCGAGCACGAGACAGTCGATCGCACTGACGAATTCTTTGGCGTCACTCGTGGCAAGGATATTGAAATCGGCAGCCAGAGCCGTGCGTAGGTCGGTGTTTGGCTCGGCGACATAAAGCGTATCTGCAGCGACGCCGCTGTGTCGCAAAGCTCCGATTAAGGCGCGACCCATGTGGCCGCCACCAACGAATCCTATTTTCATGCTTGGGATTGTAGTCGCTCGCCGAAGAGGGCGGTGCCTACTCGGATCAGTGTCGATCCCTCGAGGATAGCGGCCACGAGATCGGCGCTCATTCCCATCGATAGTGTGTCGAGTTGCGGGTATTCCGACTGGCATGTCACCAAAAGTTGACGCAGCTGGGCGAACCAGCGGCGCTGCGCATCCTCGTCGGTCTCTGCGGGTGGTAGCGCCATCAGCCCGCGCACCTGCAGCCGCGGCAGCGCGGCGACCGCTCGAAGTAACGCAGGTAGCTCAGCGGGGGGCACACCTCCCTTGGTTGACTCATCCCCAAGTTTTACCTGCAAGCAGACTTGCAGCGGCTGAGCATGCACTGATCTTTGCTGCGACAGCCGCTCGGCGATCTTGAGTCGATCGACCGTGTGGACCCAATCAAAATGCTCGGCGACCGGGCGCGTTTTGTTCGATTGCAACTGACCAATGAAGTGCCACACGAGCTTCGGTGAACGATCAGCGAGGCTTTGAATCTTGCCGATGGCCTCTTGCAAGTAGTTTTCACCAAAGTCGCGTTGACCAAGATCGGCGAGGGCGGCAATAGCCGCGGCCGGTTGGGTTTTGCTGACAGCAACTAACTTGATCGACTCGACCGATCGCTGTGCGCGGTTTGCTGCGGCTGTGATCTGGCTGCGGATAGCGGCCAAGCGGCGCGCAGGGTCAGACGTCGAAGACACTGTAACCATCGAATACGGGCCCATCGACGCAAACACGCTTCATCGCGGGCCCGGAAGGTGTGTTGACCTTGACGGTGCAGCCGGCGCAACCACCTACGGCGCAGGCCATGAACTCCTCGAGAGAGACCTGGCAGGGCAAATCGAAGCGTTTGGCGACACGCGTCGCGGCCTCCAGCATCGGAGTGGGACCACAGGCAAAGATTTCGACTTCGGCTAGTGCGGCGGGCGTTAGCGTCGCGAGCCAGGCACTGGCGAGCTCGGTCACGAAACCATCGAAGCAGCCTGGAAAGCCGCTACGTGAGGCCAGACGTGCAGCCACCCCGCGTTCATCGAGCGCAGGCATGGTGGCGATGACACCCTCAGGAATGCCAGGGACGAGTATCGTCGATGGGCGCGTCTCGAAAGGAAACGGGATTTCCGAGCCCATCAGCACTAACGGCTGCCAATCCGCCGGCATGCATTCAGCGAGGAAGACCATCGGTGGGATACCGACGCCACCACCGATGAGCAGCGGCTTTCTTCTCGCCGTATGCAGCTCGAAGGGCTTGCCGATTGGGCCGAGCACGGACAACCGATCTCCGACACGACGGCGCGATAGCGCGGCCAAGCCCGGGCCCACGATCTTGTAGAGGATTTCGATCCAACCCGCTTCGCGATCGACACGCATGATCGACAATGGCCTTCGCATCGGAATGTCATCGTCCACTTGCAGATGCGCGAAGCTGCCGGGCTCGGCACGTGCGGCGCATTTTCTGGCTTCGAGACGAATGACGAACTGTTCGCCTGGGAAAGCCTGTTGAGAAAGAACGACTCCATCTTCGAGGCAGATCGTTCCGCGGTGTGCCGGGTGAGTGCTCATCATCGACCTGCCATCAAAGTTTCGAGTACAGCCATGCGCACAGCGACACCGTTACGCACTTGATCCCGGATCACCGATTGCGCGCCATCGGCCACATCCGATGCAATTTCAACGCCGCGATTCATCGGTTGAGGGTGCATGACGAGTGCGCCAGGCTTCGCTCGTCGCAGACGCTCCTGCGTTAGGCCCCATTCCTGAAAATAGCGTGCTTCGTCTGGAATCGCCGCAGCGGCCATGCGCTCTTTTTGGATGCGTAGCATCATCACCACGTCGCAGTTTTCGATTCCTTGATCGAAGCTATCGAAACGACTGCAACCGGTAAATTCGGCCGGCGTAGGCATCAGCCCTGCAGGCGCAACCAGGCGCACGTCGCCCGCACCTAATGCTGTAAAAATTTGCGCGGCTGATCGCGCGACGCGCGAGTGTTTTACATCGCCCACAATCGCGATGGAGAGACCCTCGATACGACCTAAGTGTTGCTTCACCGTGAGAGCATCGAGCAGACCCTGAGTAGGATGCGAGAGGCTGCCGGCACCACCTGAGATGACGCTGACATGCTGCGCCACATGCGTTGCGACGAGTTCGGGTATCGACGCATCCGAATCACGAAGTATGAAGGCATCGACGTGCATAGACTCGAGCGTTGCGACCGTGTCGAGCACGCTTTCGCCTTTGAGCCGCGAGGATAGCTGCACTTCGATATTGATGACTTCGGCGCCGAGTCTGCGCGCGGCGAGCTCAAACGAGACACGAGTGCGAGTAGAGGGCTCGGCAAACATCAGTGCGACCGTCTTGTCCGACAGCACATTCGAGCGTGCGGCGGGTGTCGAGAGCGGTGTGGAGTAGTGCGCCGATCGCTCGAGCAATCGTTCGAGGAGACTTCGCGAGAGACCCTCTAACGTCAATAGGTGTCGCAGAGAGCCGTCGCTGCGCCAAGGGTTCGAAGAGGGGGTGTTCGTTTCTGGCATGCCGCAAATCTCAACTGAACCAGCGCTCGAGGATGATGGCTGCCGCAGCACTGTCGATCGAGCCGCGATCGATGCGACCGCGTTGTCCTGCACCGCGTCGTTCGCGCAACGCCGCCTCGGCTTCCAGCGAGGAGTAGCGTTCGTCTACGAGTTCGACAGGCAGTGCGTAACGCTCGCCCAGTTCTTGCGCAAACCGCCGAGCCTTGCCGGTTAGAGCATGCTCGGAACCATCGACATTATACGGGCAGCCGACGACCAGTCGGTTCGGTGCGTGCTGTTTGATCAATGTGCCGAGCCGTTGCCAATCGGCTGTATCGGGGCCGTTGTGCCCGGTGACCGAAAAGGCTGCCAGCGGACGAGCGGTTCGAGTCAGCGAATCGCCGATGGCGAGGCCGATTCTTCGCAAACCGAAGTCGAGTCCGAGGACGAGTTCAGGCGTGGCCGGCGACATGGCTCATGCGGACAGGATCGACGCCGAGTTGTCGCCACACGGCATGCCAGCGATCCTCGAGCGGCATCTCGAACAGGATGCGCTCATCGACCGGCAGGGTGATCCACGCGTTGTCCTTCATCTCCTGTTCGAGCTGGCCTGGGCTCCAGCCGGCATAACCCAGCGCCACGAACGCATCCCGAGGGCCCTCGCCTCGCGCCATGGCAGCGAGGACATCTTTGGATGTAGTGATCTGGATGCCATCGGCAATTTGATGGGATGAGTCCCAATCGCCCTCGGGTCGATGGACCACGAAGCCGCGATCTCGATTCACTGGACCGCCACGCAGCACAGGCCGTGCGCCGAGGCTAATGTCCGAGGTCTCGAGATCCATCTGTTCGAACACTTCGGCGAGCGTCATCGGCAAAGGTTTGTTGATCACGATGCCAAGGGCGCCCCGCTCGACACTGTGCTCGCACACGAGGGTGACCGATTGAGCAAACTCGGGATCGGCGAGCGATGGCATCGCCACGAGCAGATGATTGGCCAGACTGCGATCGTCGGACATGTCGCAAGTATGCGGCTCAGCGAGTCGACCCGCCAGTCTCGAAGCGCCACTCGTAGGCGAATCGCAAGCTCTGATGTCGCGCCGCGAGCGTCGTAGGGAAGGTTTCGAAGGGTGCTGCCTCTCGGACGAGCTCGGTGGCGACGCGATCCCGCCCACGATCGCCACTACTACGCCGAATGCGAAGTTCCCCGAGGCTGCCATCAGCACGCACCACCACCTCGAGTATCGGCGACTGGCGCGCCGCCGTGCCCGTCGTTCGATCGGACCATTGGCGCGTGGCGAATCGCTCCATGGATCCTCGCCATCGCTCGATGTACTGCTGCTCGGGGCTGAGTTGTTCACTTGAACCGGCGCCGCTCGTTTCGGTTGATGTCCACCACCGCGCTTGTAGGTCGGAGCGCGGCGATGTCGATCGGCTGAAGTCGGATTGACCGAGGCTCAATAAAAACACATGTGTGAGCATCGCCGCGGCTACCGCAAGGGTGAGTCGACGATGCTCACGCAGCATAGGCCGTAGTTTCAACGACGGTCTAAGCGGCGACGGATCGCGGCTATCAGTAGCGCTGCGATATCGATCCCAAATTGTTGATCGAGTTCGCGAATTCCGGTCGGGCTGGTGACGTTGATCTCGGTGACGTAATCACCGATGACATCAAGTCCGACAAACAGCATGCCGCGCTCAGCGAGCTTCGGCCCGATCTGACTGGTCAGAAAAAGATCGCGCTCGCGAAGCGGGCGACCCACTCCCGTTGCACCCGCTGCCAGATTGCCACGATTGTCTTCCGCTGAAGGGATTCTCGCCAATGCGAACGGGATCGGCGTGCCGTCGACGAGCAGTACACGCGAGTCGCCGCCGGTAACGATCTCAGGCAGGTAACGCTGCACGATCGCAAAGTTGGACCCGTAATCGGTCAAGGTTTCGAAGACGACGTTGGTGTTCTTATCGCCTCGCTCGAGCACGAAGATCGATCGACCGCCCATGCCGTGCAAAGGTTTGCAGACGATCTTGTCATGCTCGGCGAGAAAGGCGTGCATTTCCGACATCTCGCGCGTGATGAGCGTTGGTGCGCAGCACTGCGGGAACCATGCTGTATAGACCTTCTCGTTCATGTCGCGCAGTCCGCGCGGATCGTTGACGACGAGGGCTCCTTGGTCTTGGGCGCGCTCGAGGATATAGGTCGAATAGATATATTCGGTGTCGAAGGGGGGATCTTTGCGCATCAAAATGACATCGAGATCACCAAGGCGTTCGATCTTGGACTCACCTAGTTCGAACCACCGGGCCGGGTCTTTGAATACGGTCAGTGGTCGAGCGCGCCCGAGCGCGACACCATCGCGTAGCATCAAATCACCGAGCTCGAAATAACGCAGATCGAAGCCCTCAGCTTGCGCAGCGAGCAGCATGGCCAGGGTGGAATCCTTAGCGAATTTGATGTCGGTGATGGGGTCCATCACCACGGCGAGTGTCGGTCGTGAATTCATTGCAGATCTCCTGCTAGGGATTGTACGGCTGCGAGCACAGCGAGACCCGCTGTTTCCGTCCGCAGTACACGCGGGCCTAAGGTGACAGGGCGAAACCCCGACGCATAGGCGCGCATTTCTTCGTTGTGATCGAGACCGCCTTCAGGTCCGATCAAGACGGCCACGTCGGCGGGTTTTGGAATCAGAGCGCCCGCGATACCGCTTTGCGCGTGCGGCGAGAGTAGTAAGCGCAGGCTCGGTAATGCGTTGGATCGCCAAAGTTGATCGAGACTGCACGGCTCGAGGATTTCCGGCAGGCGATTTCGTCCGCACTGCTCGCAGGCGGCCGCAGCGACGGCTCGCCAGTGCTGCCACTTTCGATCACTGCGATCATCGTCGAGCTGCACCACGCTGCGCACGGTCGACACCGGAACGATTCGGGCAACGCCAAGTTCCGTTGCCTTCTGGATGATGTAATCCATTTTTTCGCCGCGAGCGAGACCTTGGATCAAGGTCACCGCTAGCGGTGATTCGCGCTCTATCGGCGAGTGCGCGCCAAGTCGTAGCGTGACCTCGCGCTTGGCGATGCTCGCAATTTCGGCGCTGTATTCCCCACCTCGGCCATCGAACACGGTCAACGCGTCGCCGACTCGCAGGCGCAACACGCGAGCGACGTGCGCTGCGGCCTGCTCGGGTAGTGCAATCGCTCCGTCGTTGTTGCACGCCTGCAGGTCGGGAACGAAGATGCGGATATCTCTCATGAATCTGTTCTTTCAGATCTGTTCTTCAGGCGACCGCGAGGTCGAGCCCCTCACGCGCGACCGCCACCATCAATTCAATTTCCTCTGGCGTCACGATGTAGGGCGGCATGAAATAAATCACATTGCCCAAAGGGCGTAACAGCACGCCGCGCTCAAGAGCGTGGCGGTGAATGCGCAAATGCCGACGTTCGCGCCACGGGAAAGCTTCGCGACTGTGCGTGTTGCGAACGAACTCCACCGCCAGTATCAATCCGCACTGTCGTATCTCGGCGACGTTCGGGTGGTGTTCGAACGCATCATGCGTCACCTTGCCTAAATGCGCTGCGAGCACGGCATTCGCTTCGAGCGCGTTCGTGTTGTCGAAGAGCTCAAGTGAGGCGAGTGCGGCGGCGCACGCGAGCGGGTTGCCGGCATAACTGTGCGAGTGCAGGAACGCGTTTAGCTTCGTATATTCGTCATAAAAGGCTTGGTAGACGATATCGGTCGTCAGCACGACCGACATCGGCATGTAGCCGGCGGTCAGGCCCTTCGAGAGGCATAAGAAGTCCGGCGTGATTCTTGCGTGCTCGCAGGCGAACATCTTGCCGGTGCGCCCGAATCCAACGGCGATTTCGTCGGCGATCAAATGAATGTCGTGGCGGTCACAGAGTTCGCGTAGCAAGGTCAAAAATTCAGCGTCGTACATGCGCATGCTGCCCGCGCATTGCACCAAAGGCTCAACGATAATGGCAGCAATCTCATCATGACGATCGGCAAAGAGCTTGGCGATCTCGGCAATACGCCTTCTGGCAACATCAGCTGCGGTCTCGCCGGGTTCGCGTTGATAGGCGTCGGGCGAGGGTGTGGTGATCACATCCATCAGCAGAGGGCGGTAGATCGCCTTGTACAGCTCAACGTTACCGACAGCGAGGGCGCCGAGTGTCTCGCCGTGATAGCTGTTGCTCAATGTGACGAAGCGCGTTTTGCGAGGTCGTCCAACATTCTGCCAGTAGTGAAAACTCATCTTGACCGCGATCTCGATCGCGGCAGACCCGCTGTCGGCGAAGAAGCACCGACTAAGTCCCGGAGGGGCGCGGCGCGTGAGTTCGTCGGCGAGCTTTGCAGCCGGTTCGTGCGTGAAGCCCGCAAACATCGCGTGCGGCAAAGTTGTCAGCTGTCGTGAGACGGCGTTGTTGATGTGCGGGTTTGAGTGCCCCCAAAGATTCACCCACCAAGAGCTGATGGCGTCGAGATATCGTTTGCCGTCCGCATCCTCTAACCAAGCGCCACGCCCACTGCGCAAGGGCACGAGCGGCAACTGCGACTCGTGGTCCTTCATTTGGGTGCAGGGGTGCCAAACATGGGCGAGATCAAGTTCTCGCAGTTCGACAGAAGAGAGCGGCAACATGAGTTTATTCTGGCATGATCGCGGGCGATGATCGCAGTCGATCCCGTCACCGGCATTCTGCTTGGCACCCGCCAGGTGCTCAGTCCGCACTTCGACGCGAGACCGCCGGGGCAGCTCCCGGAGCTGCTCATCATTCACGGTATTAGTCTGCCGCCCGAAGAATATGGTGGACCGTGGATCGACCGTCTGTTCTGCGGCAACTTGCCCATCGACGCACATCCTTTCTTCGCGAGCATTGCGGGCTTGCGTGTGTCGGCGCACGCTTTGGTGCGGCGCGACGGCAGCGTCAGTCAATTTGTGCCGTTTCACGCCAGAGCCTGGCATGCCGGGGCTTCTGAGTGGCAGGGCCGATCCGCCTGTAATGATTTCTCCATCGGGATCGAACTCGAAGGGACCGACACGACCCCTTACGAGTGCGCGCAGTATCGAGCTTTGGCGGAACTGATAGCAGCGCTGCTCAAGGGGTACCCTTCACTCTCGGCCGACCGCCTCGTGGGACATTCGGACGTTGCGCCGGGGCGCAAGACGGATCCCGGCCTATCATTCGATTGGACGCGTCTGCGGGCGGAACTCGCGGCCGTTTCGGGGGATACATGAACGAGACCACGACTCGGCGCGAAGCGCCGCGCTACTACCCTTGGCTTGTCGCTGTGATGGGCATGCTCGCGCTGTTCCTCTCGAACGGCATGACCGCAACGGGCATCACCATCTTCGATCCGCCCCTGCTCGACGAATTTGGTTGGAGCCGCGGTGACCTCAAGTTCACCGATACCATCAAGTTCACGATGACCGCCTTGATGGCGCCATTCGTTGGCATCCTGATCGACAAGCTCAACCCACGCTATTTGCTGATGGCAGGTTGTGCCTATCTCACGCTCGGCTATGCCGGCTACAGCATGCTGATCAACGGCGCGCCGCCGCTCATTATCCAAGTGATCGCCATTGTCACGGCTATCGGGCTGGGCGGCATTTTGGTCGTGGCGCTCGGTGCTTTAGCGCCGGGCCTTGGTCGCAACATCAGCATCGTCATTGCAGTGGTCTTGGCGGCTCTCGGTTTGTATTTCTTTTACACCTCGTGGTCCGGTGATGCACTCAAGCAGATCTACGTCATCCATTTGATGTTCTCGCTCGCCTTGTCGGCGGCGGGCTCGATGTCGGTGATTTATCTGGTCTCGAGTTGGTTCGTGAAGCATCGCGGACTTGCCATCGGTATTGCGCTCGTCGGAACGAGTATGGGTAGTGCCGTGCTGCCGACACTGAATCCCTATCTGATCGAGTCCTACGGCTGGCGCCAGGCATTTCTCTATAATTCTTTGATGCCGGTAGTGTTGTTCGTCATCGTGCTGCTGTTCCTCAAAGGCACCCCCGCTCAAGCGGGTTATTCGGCCGTGGGGCAGAGCGAGGCGGTGACTGATCTGAAGCAGCACGGGTTGACCTTCAAAGAAGCGATCCGTACTCGGACTTTCTGGGCGATCGGCATCTCCGGTTTTCTCGCCTATTACGCGATATTCAGCTTCGTGCAGCATTTCGTCCTGCACTTGAATAAAGGCTTTGGCATGCCGTTGAAGGAGGCCGGGCCATTGCTGGGTTTGTTCAGCGTCGTTGCCATGGTGGCCAAGCTTGCCAACGGTTGGCTTGCTGATTACATCGACCGCCACAAGGTCTTCATGGGATGTCTGATCATCATGCTCGCTGGACTTATCGGGCTTGCCACTATGAAGCGCGAGTGGGTGGTGATCTCGGCGGTCGTGATTGGCCTTGGGTGGGGTGGCTTGTTCACCCTCTACAACATGTTGGCGGTCAACAATTTCGGTTTGCGCGAGATTGGTCGGATCAATGGCGCCATCAGTTTGATGGAGTCGGTGGGTGTCGGGCTGGGTAGTTGGGTGACCGGTGTGCTGTTCGATATCTACGGCAGCTATCAGATCGCCTTCATCATGCTCGCCTGCTGCTTATTCGTCTCGCTGGTCGTCGGCACGCAGATCAAGAGCGAGGTTGACGAGCGATCGCTGGCCGCGCCGGCGAGCTGAGCCCCTATCGGTATCAGCCGGCTCCGCGATTGCGTTTCCAGATGACCTCGGCGCCATTCTCGTGGCGCGCGAGCACGCGTGCGATCACAAACAACAGATCCGAGAGGCGATTGAGATAGCGCGCAGGTTCCGGGCTGAGCTCGGGACTGAGCGCCGCCAAACTCCACACGCGCCTTTCGGCGCGGCGGACGATGGTGCGTGCAAGATGGCAGGCTGCTGCAGCCGGGCCGCCGCCAGGCAAAATAAAATCTTTGAGCGGGGGTAATGGCTCGTTGAATGCGTCGAGTTTTTCCTCGAGGCGCTCGGTGTGTTGCGCTTCGATGAGGCGCATGCCGGGAATGCAAAGTTCGCCGCCGAGATCGAATAGATCGTGCTGCACGCCGGTGAGGCAATCACGGATGTCATCTGGCAAATGCGGGATCGCCAACACCATGCCGATAGTGCTGTTGGCCTCGTCCACCGTGCCGTAAGCCTCGACGCGCGCGTGATCCTTAGCGACGCGCGTGCCGTCACCGAGGCCCGTCGTACCGTCATCACCGGTCTTCGTGTAGATCTTGCTCAAGCGGTTTCCCATGGCGTTTAAGATAACATCTGCATCGTCGTTGCCGAGGACGTTTTCATGCCATCCGCCGAGTTGAACGCTGCGCTCGAAGCTGCTGAAGCCGCTGCTGTTGTCATTCGTGAGTTGTATCAACGCAATCTTGCGGTGGTGACGAAGGCCGACAAGTCACCCGTGACCGAGGCGGATATACGGGCTGAGGAGGCGATTCGCGCCGTCCTGTCGGCGCGATTCCCAAGCTACGGATTTTTTGGTGAAGAGACCGGCCAGCATGCGATGGGAGCAGATCGTGTGTGGCTTGTGGATCCGATCGACGGCACGAAGTCTTTCGTCAGGGAGTGCCCGTTTTTCTCCACTCAGATCGCCTTGATGCACGAGGGGCGAATGGTGCTCGGTGTGTCTTCGGCGCCGGCCTACTGTGAGCTCGCATGGGCGGAGCGGGGCGAAGGCGCTTGGCTTGGCGACAAGCGCCTACAGGTCAGTCGGATTGAGGCCATCGACAGCGCCATCGTGTCGAGTGGAAATTTGAAAACACTGGCAAAAGATGAGCGACGGTGGCGTCGCTATGGTGATCTCGTAGCTAACGTAAACCGCATCCGTGGCTACGGCGATTTCGTTCACTATCACTTACTCGCGCGCGGCGCGCTCGACGCCGTCGTCGAATCCGACGTCAACATCTTGGATATCGCAGCCTTGACGGTGATCGTCGAAGAAGCGGGTGGACGATTTACCGATCTAGATGGTCAGCCGATTTCTTTGGCCACGACCACGGTACTGGCGAGCAACGGAATACTCCACGAGCCGCTGCTGGCCGCCTTGCGCTGACCATCGCGCTCGAAGTGGCTCGCAGCTAGGGTTGTAGTCGAGTGACCGACCACGGTCCGATGCTCGTGGGCGGTGCGTGTCGCTCTGCGCTCGCGCTGATCGAGCGGGTCCAGCGTGCCCGGTCGTGAATTCTCGATTCGCCCTCGATCCACAGTTCGACCGCCTCGGCGTAGACGTGGTACCCACCCCAATGAGGCGGCCGCGGAATGTTATCGCCAAGACCTGGGGGCGCCGGCGTGTCTTCGGGGCCGGGCACAGGCACGCCGAAGCGCCGAGCCGTCTCTTCGACTGCCGCTTCCAATCGCGCACGATCGGTAACGGGCTGGCTTTGGGCGCTCGCCCACGCGCCGACTCGGCGTTGCCACGGGCGTGTACGAAAGTAGGCGTCGCTTTCGGCGGCCGGTGCGCGCACGACTCGACCCTCGATACGAACTTGGCGGTAGAGATGATCCCAGTGCATCACGATGGCAACACGCGGGTCTGCTTCGATCTCGTGCCCTTTGCGCGAGTCGTAGTTGGTGTAGAAGCCGATGTAGCCGGGCTCGACGATGATCTCTTTGCAGAGCACCACGCGTGCCGAGGGTTGTCCACTTTCGCTGACACTCGCGACGACCATCGCGTTCGGATTTGGCTGATCACGACGACTACGCGCCAACTCGAGCCACTCGCGAGCGGTCGCGAGCGGGTTGGTCGGCAGTGGATCGGGTAAAAATTGCACTGGAACGGGCATAACCGCATGGTAACGCCAAGCCTTGGGGCACGCACCGTCTATAGTAGGCGGTTAGGAGACGAACCATGGCGACCCTCGACGACCTGCGCAAACACCTCGACGACATCGACCGGCAACTCATCGAGTTGATCGCCGATCGGCAACGCACCAGCCGCGAAATCGCACGCGTGAAACGAGCGACGGGCTACGCGACCCGTGACTATGGTCGTGAGCGCGAGGTGATTCTGGGTGCCCGTGCCGAGGCAGAGTCCAAGGGCGTCTCGCCGAAGATTGCCGAAGACTTGATGCGGATGCTGATTCGCAGTTCATTGACCACTCAGGAACAAGCGAGCGTCGTGGCCGGAGGCTCAGGCTCTGGTCGGCGCGCACTCGTGATCGGCGGTGCGGGCAAGCTCGGCGGATGGTTTGCCGACTTCCTGGGTTCACAGGGGTTCATGGTCGAGGTCAGTGATCCGGCTGGGACGCGGCCGGGTACGCTCGATGTCGGTGATTGGCGCGAAAACGAGTTGACCCAAGATTTCATCGTGGTGGCGACACCGCTCGGTGTGACCGATTCGGTGCTGCGCGAGCTTGCGATGCGACGACCCCCGGGTGTGATCTTTGATGTGGGTTCGCTGAAGTCGCCGCTGCGCGCCGGGTTGATGGCGCTCAAGTCGCACGGCTGTCGAGTCACCTCGGTCCATCCGATGTTCGGACCCGACACGGAACTGCTGTCTGGGCGCCACGTGATCTTCGTCGATCTTGGACACACTGAGGCACTCGAGCGCGCACGCGAATTGTTCGCGCCCACGATGGTCGAGCAAGTCACCATGACACTCGATGAGCATGATCGGCTCATCGCATACGTGCTCGGCTTGTCGCACGCGCTCAACATCGCGTTTTTCACGGCGCTCGCCGACAGTGGTGAAGCCGCGCCTCGCCTCGCGAAGCTCTCGAGTACCACGTTTGACGCGCAGCTCGATGTCGCGACGCGCGTCGCACAGGAGAGCCCGCAACTCTATTACGAGATTCAGGCGCTCAATGATTACGGTGCCGAGTCACTCGAGGCACTGGCCAAAGCGATCGAGTCGATACGACGTGCGGTATTGGCTCAAGATCCCGATACTTTTGCTCAGCTGATGGAGCGCGGTCGCGAGTATCTGGAAGATCGGCGCACGCTGACTGCAAAGAGGGCCTGAGACGTTACGACGATGACAGAACAGATCGACGCTCAAGGATTTCGCGCCAACGTCGGCATCGTCTTGATGCACGGCGACGGTCGTGTGTTCCTCGGTCGTCGTGCTGGTGGTAAGGGTTGGCAGTTTCCGCAAGGCGGCCTGCAGGTCGGAGAGTCGGCAGAAGAGGGCATGTATCGAGAGCTCGCTGAAGAGATTGGGCTTGAGGCCGCGCACGTGGAAATCGTGGGTGTCACGCGCCGATGGTTGCGCTATCGATTACCGCCGCGCTTTCAACGACGCGAGCAACTGCCGTTGTGCATAGGACAAAAGCAGCGCTGGTATCTGCTGCGGGCGCGTGATGAGCAACCGCCCTTTAAATTCGATACGACGGCGGAGCCTGAGTTTTCCGAGTGGCGTTGGGCTGACTACTGGGATCCGGTCCAAGAGGTCATTCATTTCAAGCGGCGCGTCTACGAGCGTGCCTTGCACGAACTCGGGCGCCTCGCGTTTCCTGAAGGCTTGCCGCCGTATCCCAGTTGGTGGACGAGACCCTCGCGGTGACGCGTAAAGCTTTTCCGGAGCCGATGATTGTTCGTGGGCGTCGCTGGTTTCGCGCACCGCTTGGCTGGTTGTGGATTTTGGCTGTCGTCATCGGCGCCGCGCTGGTCTTGTATGGGCTAGGACGAGCCGGGATCGGACCCGGCGTGCCAGGCGTGTTAGCGAGCCTAGGTGGATTGCGCGATGAGTTGCGCGATCGAGATGCCACGATCGTCGAGCTTCGACGACAACTTGCCGATTACGATACCTCGAAGACGGCGCAAGAGGAGGAGCGACGCGAACTTGCTCGCACCATAGGCGAGTTACAGGCTGAGGTCGCGAATTTGCGCCAACAGGTCGAGTTCTATCGCGGCGTTGTCGCGAGCGATAATCCGCGCGCGCCCGTGGCGATCCGTAGTTTCCGGGTCGTTCAGTCGCTCGAGGGGTCAGCGCCGGTGCTTCGACTCGCGCTCGTGCAGCCCGGTAATCCGCAGTCGATTGTATCGGGCACGGTGCAGCCGAGCCTAGAGGGTCGCCGCGGCGTTCGCTTCGAGCGTATCTCCTTGTCAGCGCACAAGTTTTCTTTTCGTTACTTCGAGAATTTAGAGTTGCCATTGCCACTACCGAGTGGCTTTGTGCCCGAGCGAGTCACGGTCGAAATTCGCAGCGGTAGCCGCAACACCGCACCCGTGGTTCAATCGCTGCTCTGGCCAGTCAAGCCGGATCCTTCCTGAGGTTGAACATGTTTGGTCGGCGCAAAAACCCACCTGTTCCTGGGCGTGTAGATACCCTCATCGGCCGCGGTACGCGTTTGCATGGCACGGTCGAGTTTGCCGGTGGTCTGCACTTGGATGGGCAGATTGAGGGCGACGTTCGTGGTGGTATCGATGGCGTACCTGCGACGCTCTGGATCGGCGCGGATGCGCGCGTCATCGGTAATGTTGAGGCACCGAACGTCGTGATTAACGGCGAGGTCGTGGGCGAGGTGCGCAGTCGGGATAGGGTCGTGCTGGGCGAAAAAGCGCGAGTGACCGGCGATTTGCATTACGGCTCGATCGAGATGACCTTGGGCGCTCGTATCGATGGGAAGTTGTACCCGCTGGCCGCGAGTGCTGCGGAGGCGGCCGCTCGTCCTGCAGCCGCGACCGCAGAAGCGGCTGATTTTTCTTTGCAATCTTTTGACGCTCGCGGCAGCGGAACCTAAAATCAACACTATGAATACTGTCATCGACGATATGCCTCTCGACATGCCGGCTGCGCTCGTTTTTACGGACGCAGCGGCACGCAAGGTGAGCTCGCTCATCGAAAACGAGGGCAATAACAACCTCATGCTGCGCGTGTTCGTGCAAGGCGGCGGTTGCTCTGGGATGCAGTACGGCTTCGAATTCGACGAGCAGATTCAAGATGGCGACACGCTGGTCGAGAATCTCGGCGTCAAACTGTTGGTCGATCCGATGAGTCTGCAGTACCTAAGCGGTGCCGAGATCGATTATCGCGAAGGTCTCGAAGGCGCTCAGTTCGTCATCCGCAACCCCAACGCCACCACGACTTGCGGGTGCGGATCGTCGTTTGCGGCCTAACGGGCTGCGACCGCTCATCCTTGTTGCGTGGCGCGTTCGAACGGTCGAAACACCCCGGAGCTGCTTGCAGCCGTCGACCTAGGATCCAATAGTTTTCATCTCGTCGTGGCCCGTTATAGCCACGGTCAACTCGCCGTCATCGATCGCTTGCGTGAGAACGTTAGGCTCGGCTCAGGTCTAGACGAAGAGGGTCGGCTCGATCGCGAAGTTGCAGCTCGCGCGCTCGCTTGTCTCGAGCGCTTCGGCCAACGTTTGAGGGATATGCATGCCGATCGCATTCGCGTCGTCGGCACCAATGCGCTGCGTCGCGCCCATCGTAAGCAGGCCTTTCTCGAGAAAGCGCGCGCGGCCTTGGGTGCTCCCATCGAAATCGTCTCAGGGATGGAAGAGGCGCGCCTGATTTATTCCGGCGTCGCACACATGATGCCGCGTGGTGAGGGCAAGCGACTGGTGGTTGATATCGGCGGCGGTAGTACCGAGCTGATCATTGGTGAGGATCTCACGCCCTTGAAGCTCGAGAGCACGCAGCTTGGCTGTGTGTCGATGAGCGAGCGTTTTTTCGCGGGTGGCAAGCTGTCGGCCAAACGATTCTCGCGTGCCCGCGTTGCCGCCAGAGGCGAGCTCGAGCCGATCGAAGATGCTTATCGCCGGGTCGGATGGTTGCAGGCGGTCGGAAGTTCGGGCTCCGTTAAATCGGTGGGGGACGCGATCCGCGAACTCGACCCGCGTGCGAATGCCATCACGCCGCAAGGGCTCGAGGCGGTGATCGAGACCATGCTATCGGCGAATCACGTGCGCGACATCGCGCTCAACTCACTAACGGATGAGCGCCGCTTGGTATTCGCAGGTGGGCTTGCCATTCTCGCTGAGGTCTTCGATGTACTCGGGATCGAGCGTATGGATGTCTCCGACGGTGCGATGCGCGACGGTTTGCTCTATGACCTCGTCGGGCGACTGACGGACGAAGACGCGCGCGATCGTACGGTGCGGGCCATGCAGGGCCGTTATCACGTCGATACCGTACAGGCAGAGCGTGTCGAGCGCACCGCTAGGCATCTGCTCGAACAAGTGGCGGATGCGTGGCAGTTGGACGATCCGCTCGCCGAGCAGTTGTTGGCGTGGGCGGCTCGCTTGCACGAGATCGGTCTCGATGTCTCCCACTCGCGTTATCACCAGCACGGCGCTTATCTGCTCGAGCATGCCGACATGCCTGGATTTCCGCGCGAAGAGCAGCGTTTGCTCTCACGTCTTGTCGGCGGCCATCGTCGCAAGCTCTCGATCGAGGGTGTCGACAAGTTGTTACCGCCATGGGATCGACGCGTGTTGAACTTGATCGTGTTGTTACGCCTGGCGGTGTTGTTGCATCGTGGGCGGGGTCGGGCACCGTTGCCTGAGGTCACGCTCGTGCCGAAGGGGCGCACTCTTGAGATTCGCTTCCCGATGCGCTGGCTGCGCGAGCATCCGTTGACGATCGCTGATCTGAGCCAAGAAATCGATTTGCTGCGCGCAGTCGATTTTCGTCTGCGCGTTTATTCCTCGAGGGGCCTGCCTGCGGTATAGGACTGCATCAATTCGGTTTGGGCCGCGCAGCCAGCAAGGGTCTTTTGTCGGTGATACTTGCCTTCGCTATCGAGTAGCCAAGCTTGCGTATCATCGCGTAAGTACGTTTCCAGATCGCGCAAGATATTGTCGCGATATTTTTGACGTCGAACCGGGAAAGCGATTTCAACACGTCGGAAAAAGTTACGGTCCATCCAGTCGGCGCTACTGCAGAAAATTTCCGCTTGCCCGTCATTCTGGAAATAAAACACGCGCGAGTGTTCGAGAAAGCGCCCAACGATCGAGCGCACGCGAATGTTGTCTGAAACTCCCGGCACGCCCGGGCGTAAAGCGCAGACGCCTCGCACGATCAGATCGATTTGCACGCCAGCTTGTGAGGCTCGATACAGCGCGTTGATCGACTCTGGCTCCACGAGCGCATTCATCTTCAAGATGACTCGTGCAGATTTGCCTGCTCTGGCAAGCGTTGCCTCACGTTCGAGCTTTGCCAGCATGGCTTTGTGCAGCTCGAATGGCGATTGCAACAGCGCGTTGAGTCGCGGCGTGCGTGAGAGACCGGTTAGCTGCAGGAATACCTCGTGTACGTCCTGCGCGATATCCTCATCGCAAGTGAAGAGCCCGTAGTCCGTGTACGTACGAGCCGTCCTTGCGTGGTAGTTACCCGTGCCAAGGTGGCAATAGCGACGAATCCCGTCTTTCTCGCGGCGCACCACCATCGCAAGCTTGGCGTGTGTCTTGTAACCCACCACGCCATACATGACGTGCGCGCCGGCTTCTTGCAATTTGTCCGACAGTTCGATGTTCGCTTGTTCGTCGAAACGCGCGCGCAACTCGATCACGGCCGTCACGTCTTTGCCTGCATGAGCGGCAGCGACGAGCGCATCGACGATCGCCGATGCTGCGCCAGTGCGATAAAGCGTTTGCTTGATGGCCAGTACCTTCGGGTCGGCTGCAGCCTCGCGAAGAAAGTCGATCACCGGTGCGAACGATTGAAATGGATGGTGCAGTAATAGGTCGCTCTGCCGTATCGCCGCGAACATGCCTTTCTCGTCGTTTAGTCGACGCGGCAGACTCGGCAGGAATGCGGGGTATTTGAGGTCGGCTCGCTCGACGAGATCGTAAATCGCTGAGAGTCGATAGAGATTGACCGGTGGTGGGACCGTGTAGACGTCGACATCACCAATACCGAACTGTCGCGCCAGAAATCGCACGACATCCGACGGGCAGTCGGTCGTCGTTTCGAGGCGGACCGCAGAACCATAGCGGCGTTGCTGTAGCTCGCCCTCAAGCGCGCGACGGAGGTCGTCAGCCTCTTCCTCGTCCACGAAGAGATCGCTATTGCGGGTGACGCGGAACTGGTGGACATCGAGTATGCGCATGCCTTCGAAAAGACGCGGCATGAAGGCTTCGATGATGCCGGAGAGCAGCACTAGTCGTTGCTCGCCGTCGTTGCCGACGGGCAGCGAAACGATGCGCGGTAAGGAGCGCGGGGCTTGCACGATGGCGCGCGTCGCTTCGCGTCCGTAAGCATCTTCGCCTTCGAGGCTCACCACGAAATTCAGGCTCTTGTTCTGAATCCGCGGAAAGGGTCTCGATGGGTCGAGCGCGAGCGGCGTCAGAACGGGCTCAACCTCATTTTCAAAATATTGCTCGAGCCACTCCCGAGTGGCTTGATCCCAGCTGCTGCGCGGCATCAAGCGAATGCCGGCTGCTCGCAGCGCGGGGAGGAGGTGTTTGGATAAGCACTCGTACTGTTCGGCGACGAGTTGCTGTGCGCGTTCGTGGATCGCAGCCAGTTGTTCGCGAGGTGTGAGCCCATCCGGGCTCAGAGAGCCAGGCGAGTTCTCCTGAAGTTGCTTGATACCCGCGACGCGAATTTCGAAGAACTCGTCGAGATTGCTCGAGGAGATGCAAAGAAATCGCAATCTCTCGAGTAGTGGCACGGTAGGGTCCTGTGCCTGTGCCAATACGCGCTGGTTGAATTCAAGCAGCGAGAGTTCGCGATTGATCAGAGTTGAAGAGGCGGTTGGCATCATGGCTGCTAGTACACCACGAGCGATGAGGAGCTTGTGTTACAGCGCGCTCGCGGAGGCCAAAGTAGACGGGTCGGACTTGTCGGCCGGGGTTTGTGCTGCCACGAGCGCGGAGACGTCGCCCGTCGCTAGGCTCGCAAGCAGGGGGGCAGCCGTCTCACGGAAGCGGGCCATTTGCGCCGGGGGCACGGGCGTATCGGTCGGCAGCGCCACTTTTTGCGGATCCATGTGCACGCCACGACTCAAGTACTCGTAATGCAGATGCGGGCCACTGGCGAGCCCGGTCATGCCAACGTAACCGATGATCTCTCCTTGCGAGATCCGATCGCCGGCGCTCAGGCCGCGGGCAAATCGCGAGAGGTGCCCATAGACCGTTCGAACTTGATTCATATGCTCGAGTTCGACCACTTTGCCGTAGCCGCCCTTATTGCCGACGAACCGAACGCGCCCGCTACCGGCTGCGCGTACGGGTGTGCCGATGGGGGCTGCGTAGTCAACGCCCCGGTGGGCGCGGATACGATTCAGGATGGGGTGACGACGCGCGAGGTTGAAGCGCGAGCTGACGCGAGTGAACTCGAGCGGTGCGCGCAGAAAAGCTTTTCGCAAGCTTTTGCCGTCGGGCGTGAAGTAAGTGGCTGCTTCCCCCTCGGGCTGGAAGCGTATGGCTCGATAGGGCTTACCTTGATTGACGAATTCGACGGCCAGAATGTCGCCCTCACCCAGCGGCTCTCCATCCTGACTGATCTTCTCGTACGTGACGCGAAAGCGATCGCCCGGTTGGATGTCGAGTACGAAGTCGATATCCCATTGGAAGATGTTGGCGATGCGTAGTGCCGTGCTGTCACTCAAACCGGCGTCCGCCGCAGCTTGAAATAAGGAGCTGCGGATGGTGCCCTCGGTGCTGCTAAGTTCACGCTCGAGCGGATTCACGATGACCTCGGTGGCGAAACCGGTCTCACCGCGTTGCACGCTCAATGTTTCACTCGGGCTCAATTTGCGCTCGAGCGTGACGAGCTCGTCATCCTTGACGCCGAAACGAAGCAGCTCGCCTGGTTTGAGTCGATCGAGCTTGGCACGCAGCTCGGGTAACGAGCGCAGTTGGGCAAGATCCGTTAGCGAGAGCTCCAACTTGCGAAAGATACGCTCGAGCGTATCGCCCGCGCTGACCATCACTTCGACGGTCGCGAGGCCAAGTGCCGCACGGGCCGCTTCGGCGCTGACGAGTTTCTGTGCGGCGACCGCGCTCTCGTCGGCACGCGCTAGGTCTGTGAGCCACTCTTCACCGCGCCACCACGTCACCGCGAGCACGCCGATCACCACGATCTGCACGCCTCGGCCCTTCAGTGCCGCCAAGACCCGGTTTTTCGAGCCGATTTCCAGTGTCATCGACTACACTTCTCTGCACGGAATCGGCGCAAACTACCCGCGCCGAAGGGCAGGGTCAACCCGAGCTGAAGAATGACGAGCACAGCAGAACAACTCAACGAGATTCGACGTGGCTCCGCCGAGCTGCTCATCGAAGCAGAACTGATCAAAAAGCTCGAGCGTGGTAAGCCGCTACGCATCAAAGCCGGATTCGACCCAACAGCACCCGATTTGCATCTTGGGCACACCGTGCTCATCAACAAGATGCGTCAGTTCCAGCAGTTCGGTCATGAAGTCATCTTTTTGATCGGCGACTTCACGAGCCTTATCGGTGATCCGACCGGTCGCAACGCGACTCGTCCGAGGTTGACCCCCGAGCAAGTGCAAGCGAACGCGCGCACGTACGAAGCGCAGATCTTCAAGATCCTCGATCCGAAACTCACCAAAGTTGATTTCAACTCGCGTTGGTTCAATCCGATGGGTGCTGCCGGTCTCATTGAAATCGCGGCAAAACACACCGTGGCGCGCATGTTGGAGCGCGACGATTTCGCCAAGCGCTACAAATCGGGTCAGCCGATCGCGATCCACGAGTTTCTCTATCCACTCGTGCAGGGTTACGACTCGGTGGCCTTGCAAGCCGATGTCGAGCTTGGTGGTACCGATCAAAAGTTCAACCTACTGGTCGGACGCGCGCTGCAAGAAGCCTACGGACAAGAGCCGCAGTGCGTGCTGATGATGCCGCTGCTAGAAGGGCTAGACGGCGTGAACAAGATGTCGAAGTCTCTTGGCAACTACGTCGGCATCGATGAGTCGGCAGACGCGCAGTTCGGCAAGGTCATGTCGATCAATGACGATTTGATGTGGCGCTATTTCGAATTGCTGTCGTTCCGTCCGCTTATCGACATCGAAGCACTGCGTACCGCCATCGCGGGTGGGCGCAATCCGCGCGACGTCAAATTCGAGCTAGCCAAAGAAATCGTGGCGCGCTTCCATGGTGCAGCCGCTGCCGAGCAGGCGCAGGCGGATTTCATTGCTCGATTCGCTCAAAAAGTGCTGCCAACTGACCTGCCGCTGCAGGTTCTGTTTGCTAGCGATCCAGCTGGTGAGCCCTTGGTGGCCGCTTTGAAGGCTGCAGGGCTCGTTTCTAGCAACTCGGAAGGGGTCCGAAAGCTCGCCGAGGGAGCCGTTCGAATCGATGGTGAGAAGGTTTCGGATCGTCAGCACCGGCTGCCGGTCGGCGCCGAGCACATTTTGCAGCTGGGCCCGCGCCGTTTTGCCCGCGTCAAGGTCGAAAAACCCAATTAAATCAACCCTTTAAGGGGGTTGAAAAAATTTGGTTACAGTCCGTTGACAGTCCCAACCGGCCGCCTATAATGCGCGCCCTCAACGACGAAGCGGCCCGCCTTCAGCGGGTCCGAAACGAAGTTTGAAAAATAGGTTGACGGGTAGAGCCACATGGCTATACTGCCCGCCCCCTCGACGCCCTAGCGGTGCGAGCGCTTTTTAAAAATTCGGCAGGTAATTTGTGTGGGGACTCGCGTCGATGCGTCCTTTGGA
>JBMTZD010000004.1:0-64068 GCA_049455235.1 Steroidobacteraceae bacterium | reverse complement strand
AACTGACTCGTGGTAATGATAAAAATTCGCGCCGGTGCCAAACCCGATTTCGAGTATTCGACCCGAGGCGGGCGCGAGCACTGGACGGCGATATCGACTGATCCGCCGGTCACTCATGGCCCGATCGAGCAGCGGCGGCAAGATGTAGCGTCGGTAGAGACTCGGCATTCGCGGATGTTGCCAGAGTTGGCAGTTCTCCGTATTGACCTTGTCGCGATAACTTGGATACTGCGCGCCCACTATGGCCAACTACCGAGAAGAAACCGTCCTACGCATCCAGCATTGGGACGAGCGGGTTTTCAGCTTCAGCACGACACGAGACCCAGGGTTTCGATTCGACAACGGTCAATTCGTGATGATCGGTCTACCGGTAGAAGGTCGACCTTTGATGCGCGCCTACAGTATTGCAAGTGCCAATCATGAAGAGGCTCTCGAGTTTCTGAGCATCAAAGTGCCGGATGGTCCGCTGACTTCACGTCTGCAACACATCCAAGTCGGAGAGCGCGTACTGGTTGGTCTGAAGCCAACCGGCACCCTACTCATTAGTGATCTCAAGCCTGGCCGTAATCTCTATCTACTGGCGACCGGCACTGGTCTTGCTCCCTTCATGAGCATCATCCAGGATCCAGCAACTTACGAGCGGTTCTCGAAAGTCGTGTTACTACACGGTGTTCGCTACGCGAGCGAGCTCGCTTATCACGATTACATTCTCAACGACTTGCCACAGCACGAGTTTCTCGGTGAGTTGGTGAAGGAACAGCTGCTCTACTATCCCACGGTGACCCGTGAAATCTTCGAGCATCGAGGACGACTGCCCGATCTACTTCGTCGTGGCAAGGTAGCAGAGGATCTTGGTCTCGATAACCTCGATGCTCAACATGATCGCGCCATGATCTGCGGCAGTCCCGCTATGCTCAAAGATCTTTCGGCCCTGCTGGATGAGATGGGTTTCGCCATCTCGCCCCGCATCGGTGAGGCAGGCGATTATGTGATTGAGCGCGCTTTTGTCGAGCGTTGATTCAAGTCAAGACGCCATGACTCAGGGCGCAATCGCAAATCTTGCTTTGACTTGAGCCCGAAGCGTGATGTCTCCGGCGCGATAGCTCTGCTCGGCTGCTGCATCGTCAGTCGGTGCGGCTGATGCACGTAACATCATCGGCGACGTAACGAGAGGCATGTCAGTCTCGATTGCATCCACTCGAAGCGCCGAGCCCAGCTTGGCATCGAGTCCCACGGCGATCGCAGCTGCATTTTGTCGGGCATCTCGCGTGGCTTCGCTGAGCAACTCGCGCCGTATTTGGCTCTCGCTCTGCAAACCAAAGCGCGGTGGCGCTATTTGATTGGCGCCCGATTTGACGGTGCGCTCGAGAACTACACCAAGCTTGCCTAGATCCAGCAATCGCACCCGAATGGTGCGAGCAACGAAGTAGCCCTGCAAACGACGCACACCGGACTTCGGCTCCCAAGCGAACTCTGGCTGCACAGCGAGAGAACCACTATCGATCATGTCGTCGGTAATGCCGATTTCCTTGAGGCTGCGCAGGACCGTGATTGTTCTTTCCCCTGCCTCACGACGAGCACTGTCGAGCTTCTCGTCTCGAACCTCTATCGCGATTTCGAGGTGCGCTAGATCCGGTCGCACCAAGCGCTCCGCCAGGCCCGATACCTCAATGACCGACGGCGTCACTTCCGCTCGAGCGGCACTGATGAGGCTGATCCCGAGCATGACTGACATCAATCGGATGAGCTGAAAACTATTTCTGTTGGCGTAGGTCACCATATCCTCCGCTGTCACTGTCGAAAACACGGCAGGTTTGGCAACTTTAGCACTTCAACAAGGCACTTCATCTGGCGGTCGGAATACGCTTGTGACACCGATAAGCGACTCTTACCATCAGAATGATGTCCAATTCGAAAGTTCGAAATGTTTTGTTATGGGGCGTACCTGGCCTAGTCTTAATTGGGGTAGCCCTTTATTGGCGCTTTGGTGACAACGTCGTCAGCACCGACAACGCCTACGCGAAAGCTGATTTGATTGCGATTTATCCGGAAGTTGAAGCGCCCGTTCGCGAAGTACTGGTAACCGAAAATGCACGCGTGGAACAGGGTCAACGACTGGTGACTCTCGATACCGAGGCAGCACACATCGAGCTCGATCGAGCCAAGGCGGAAGTCGAGCGGATCCGTGAAGAGATCGCAGCGCTACGAACTCAAAGACGAGTAGCCCAGGCAGAGCTGGAACTGGCGCGAGAACGCCAAACGTTCGCCATGCGAGAGCTCGATCGACAGCGTGAGTTGGTTGCTCGCAAGCTGAGCCCGGCGATTCGGCTCGAAGAAGCCGAGCACCTCGTGACTCAAGCTGACGGCCAAATCGAGGTGTTGAAGCAGCGTATCGCTGAGTTACTCGTCCGCCTCGGTCCAGCAGCGACCGGGCAAATTGATACTCACTCGGCTGTACAAGCGGCCAAGACTGTCGTGCAGGCGGGGGAACTCAAACTGCGACGCAGCGTGATTACGGCACCGGTTGCGGGACGGGTGGCACGTCTGCCCGAGATCGGCACCATGGGGCGCCGATCGGCGCCGCTCTTGACACTGGTTCGGGATGACGACATTTGGATCGAAGCAAACTTCAAAGAAACTCAGATCGAACACCTGCAGCCCGGACAAACTGTGACAGTTCGCTTCGACTCACGGCCGGGCACTCTGTTGCGCGGGCACATCGATACCATCGCACCCGCCAGCGGCGCAGAATTTGCGTTGTTACCGCCGCAGAACGCATCGGGCAATTGGGTCAAAGTCGTACAGCGCATACCGGTTCGTATCGTCATCGACGACGCCCGGCCAAAAGACGCCATCCTCGTCGGCATGAGCGCTGCAGTCGAAGTCCATCTTCCCGACTGACGTACTAACTGACCTCAGTGAGCGACACCGCCTCGAACGAGGTTGACCGGACCCGACGATGGCTACTCACTGCCAGCGTGCTCTTGTCGGTATTGCTCTATGCGGTGGATACCACCGTTGCCAACGTCGCTTTGCCGGTCATTCAGGGCAATCTCGCGATCACGCGAGAGCAATCATCCTGGGTTTTGACTTCCTACCTGATCGCCAGTGCCGTCGCACTACCCGCTTTATCAGCTATCGAATCTCGCCTGGGGTTACTGCGCAGTTATCTGACTTGTGTCATGGGTTTTGGTATCGCATCGGTTCTTTGTGCGATTGCGCCGAACCTAGAAGCGTTGGTGGTTGCGCGTTTTCTTCAGGGTTTATGCGGTGCCGGTTTGATTCCGCTAGGGCAAACCGCGTTGCAGACGGTTTATCCACGGCATCTATTGACTCGCGCATTCGCCGTCCTCGGCGTCGGCGTCATGATCGGACCGGTACTCGGACCCTGGGTTGGCGGCTTGTTGACCGATGAATTCGGTTGGCGTGCGGTGTTCTATATCAACGTGCCGTTCGTGATTCTTGCCACGATTGGACTCGCGGCAACATTGCCCAGACAGTCACAGTCGAAGCTGCGGCCTTTCGACGCGCTCGGATTCGTTCTACTTAGCATCTGCATCGTCTGTTTGCAGTTAGCGCTGGATCGAGGTGATCACCTCGACTGGTTTGACTCAACCGAAATCATCATTGAGGTCGGCGCGGCCGTTATCACGGCCTACATGTTCGTCGTTCATATGCGTACGAGCCAAAACACCTTGATCGCGTCCACATTACTACGCGATCGAAACATGCGGATTGGACTTGTGATGTCTGTCCTGGTCGGCTGGCCGTTTATGGGTGCGATGGTATTACTGCCCCAATTCCTTCAAGAAGTGCAAGGCTACTCGGTGACAGGCGCTGGCATTCTGCTGGCGCCGCGTGGCGTCGGGCTCATGCTGTCGATGATGGCGCTCGGTAGATACGGTGTTGGGCTAGATGCGCGAGCGGTTTTTTCGGCTGGTTGCGTGATCAATGCAGTCGGGCTCGCCGCTGTCAGCGGTGCTCCGTCCGATGCACCAGCCGACTGGTTGACCGGCTGGCTGTTTTTTCAGGGCATTGGTCTTGGGCTGATGTTTGTACCGCTTAACACCATTTCGTTTGCGACGCTGTCGGCAGCGCAGCGGACAGAAGGAGCCGCGCTGCTGACCTTAGCGCGCAATCTGGGCAGCGGTATCGGTATCGCCATATTGATTCGCGGGATCTCGCACGATGCAACAGCAGCCGCGCAACACATCGCCGAGGCCAGCCGAATGACCATGCCGATGCAGGACGCGACGAGCCTGGCGTGGTTACTCGGTGAGTGGCAGCGTGAGTCGCTGGTGGTGGCATATGCTAATCAGCACTTGGTATTAGCTATCTTGCCGGCAATGCTCGTACCCATCGTCTGGCTTGCTCGAAAGCCACCCGTCAACGCAAAAAATGACACGGCCACGGTTGACGCGCACTAGGGCGTAAAGAGCGCTAAGAACCCCATGGTAATGATCGAGCCCAAAGTCGCGAGCGCCATGTCTTTCTGTGCATCCCACTCGTCACCCTGCGCGCCGAGATAGGCAGCGCCCTGTCCACCGCCGAGAATTTCGGTTGCCCACCATTCGAGCACTTCAAAAATCATGCTGGTTGCCATGACTAGCATCGGGGAGAGGAAGTAACTCCAATAGCCAATGGGTTGTGCGTAACGTTCGAATAACTCAAAGAAGGGATAGGCCAGCAGCAAACCGTACGCGAAGTGAACGAGTCGATCGTAGTGGTTTCGCGCCCAGCCAAAAAGACGATTAGGACGCACACCAAACATCGCATCGGTCACATCGTCATAGGGCACTCTCACGTAGGTGTAGTGCCCACCGATGGTGTGCAGCACCAAAAACGCGACGGTCAGAGTGTAGGAGAAATCACTCAGTGGCCATCGCTCGTAAGTGACGAGCATTGCAGCAACGGTTGCCACCGTAAAAACGTTTTCGGCAAGCCAAACGGAGCGATCATGCGGTTTGATCGCCAGCAGCAACCAGAGAGCGGAAAACGGCAGCAGTAACCAGTGTAGGTATGCCATCGTCTCTGGGTGGAGTACTACTCCACTGTCACCGATTTAGCGAGATTGCGCGGCTTATCGACATCGGTGCCGCGAGCTGTGGCAACGTGGTACGACAGCAACTGCAGCGGGATCGTATACACCACCGGCGCTTGTAGGTAGCTCACGTGTTTCGGCATGGTGATGACGGTGACGCCGTCTGACGACTGCATGCCGGACTCGGGATCCGCAAAGACGATGAGCTCGCCGCCGCGTGCGCGCACTTCCTGAAGATTTGACTTCAGCTTCTCGAGTAAATCGGTGTTTGGTGCTACGGCGATCACCGGCATATCGTCGTCGACGAGTGCAAGCGGGCCGTGCTTGAGTTCACCTGCGGCATAAGCCTCCGCGTGAATATAGGAAATTTCTTTGAGCTTCAGCGCGCCTTCCATCGCAATCGGGTGCATGGTGCCTCGCCCCAAAAACAAGGCGTGATGCTTCGGCACAAAACGTTGCGCAAGCTCTCGGATGATCGGATCAAGCGCGAGTGTCTTCTCCATCATGCCCGGCAACTCGACGAGACGGCTGACGAGCGTATGCTCTTGTTCGGGGCTAGCGCCATGAGTCTTAGCGAGCGCGACGACCAGCATGCCGAGTGCCACAAGCTGCGTGGTGAAGGCCTTGGTCGAAGCAACGCCGATCTCGGGACCTGCACGAGTGAGCATCACTAGTTCAGATTCTCGTACGAGAGAACTCTCGGGCACGTTGCAGATCGCGAGCGAACTCAAGTACCCCGCCTGTTTAGCCAAACGCAAGGCGGCTAATGTATCGGCGGTTTCACCGGATTGGCTGATCGTAACGAACAGCGAGTTTTTCGGGACGACCGGATTGCGATAGCGATATTCGCTCGCGATCTCGACGGTGCAAGGAATTTTCGCCAACTGCTCGATCAGATAATGAGCGACGTAACCAGCGTGATAGCTCGTTCCACACGCGACGATGTGTACATGCTCGGTTTTGGCGAAGACTTCGCTTGCTGCGGGACCGAACGCGGCCTCGAGCAAACGACCGTTCGCGACACGCTCCTGCAGCGTATCGGCGAGCGCCCGTGGCTGCTCGTGAATTTCTTTGAGCATGAAATGCTCATACTGACCCTTTTCTGCGGCATCGGCGGAGAGTTCGCTGACGTGTAGCTTGCGCTCGACGCTCGTTCCCTCGCGATCGACTACCTTGACGCTTTGACGGCGAACCTCCGCCACGTCACCTTCTTCGAGAAAGATGAAGTTTCGGGTGACCGGCAATAGTGCCGCGATATCGGAGGCGACGAAGTTCTCGCCGTCACCGAGACCGATGACGACCGGACAACCTTCGCGCGCGAGTATCACGCGATCGGGGTCGCGCTCGCTAACGACAGCCAAAGCATAAGCGCCTTCGAGCTCGCTGACGGTTGCGCGCACGGCCTTGAAGAGATCGCCTACCGATTTCATGTGGTGATGAAGACGGTGCGCAATGACTTCGGTGTCGGTTTCGCTGCTGAAGTTGTAGCCGGCGGCACGCAATTCCGCACGCAGTTCATCGTGATTTTCGATGATGCCGTTGTGAACAATGGCGAGCCCGTCTTCGGAGATGTGCGGATGCGCGTTGCGTTCACTCGGCACGCCGTGGGTCGCCCAGCGGGTGTGCGCAATGCCGATCGAGCCGTGGGTTGGTGAGGCGTCGATCGCGTCTTGGAGGATTTGTACCTTGCCAACGGTACGAACGCGCTTGAGCTGACCGGAGCCGTTGAGTACGGCAACACCGGCGGAGTCGTAGCCGCGATACTCAAGACGTCGCAGTCCCTCGATCAGAACGGGGACGATGTCGCGATCAGCAATGGCTCCGACGATGCCGCACATGGGTCAAAACTCGATTGAGGAAAACGCGTATTTTGCGCTTTTTCCCGAAGTAGATACATCACCCGAAGTGGGGCGATTTAGGAGTCGGCTCAGCGCTTCTTTTGCGGCCGCTTCCAGCCATCGAGGGTGAGCTGCTTTGCACGCGCCACAGTGAGCTTGCCCGCCGGCACGTCTTTGGTAACCGTGGAGCCTGCCCCAACGGTCGCGCCCTCACCGATCGCGATCGGGGCCACCAATACGGAGTTGGAACCCGTGTGGGCATCGTCACCGATGATCGTCTGGTGCTTGTTGGCGCCATCGTAGTTGGCCACGATAGTGCCCGCACCGATGTTGACTCGCGCGCCAACGGTGGCATCGCCCACATAGGCGAGGTGGTTTGCCTTGGCGCCGCTCGCCATCGATGAATTTTTTACCTCGACGAAATTACCAATATGAACTTCGTCGGCAAGCTTGGCGCCGGGTCGTAGACGAGCAAAAGGACCAATTAGTGATCCGGCACCCACGCTCGCCTGTTCGATCACACAGTTCGGGTGAATCACGACATCGGCAGCGATCTCGCAGTCGCGAAGCACACTGTTCGGACCGATCCGGACTCGATCGCCCAGTGTCACGTGACCTTCAAACACGACATTCACATCGATAGTGACGTCACGCCCGATGGAGACCGAACCGCGCACATCGACGCGTGCCGGGTCGATCACGGTGGCACCCGCAAGCATGAGCTCGCGCGCCCGCAGTCGACGATATTCCGCTTCGACGTCAGCGAGCTGCAGCTTGTCGTTGATACCCAAAACTTCGGCGACAGTGGGCGCGATCAGAGGTTTGACCTCGATGCCTTCGGCGACCGCCATCTCGATGATGTCGGTGAGGTAGTACTCGCCCTGAGCGTTGCCGTTTTTCAGGCGAGCGAGCCACGAACGCAAGCGGGCGACCGGGACTGCCATAACGCCCGTATTGCCTTCGCGAATTCTTCGTTCCTCGTCGCTGGCATCTTTCTGCTCGACGATCCGCAATACCTTGCCAGACGCATCACGCAATATTCGGCCATACCCAGTAGGATCATCGAGTTGCACCGTCAAGAGCGCCATGGCATCGCGCGTCGCCAAGGCGAGTAACTGCCCTAGCGTATTCGCGTCGATCAGTGGCACATCGCCATAAAGAATGAGCGCGATGGATTCGTCGTGAAGCTCAGGCAGTGCTTGCTGCACTGCATGACCCGTACCGAGTTGTTCGGCCTGTAGAGCCCATTGCAGCGTGGCATCGCCCGCGAAGGCCTCACGAACCCGATCTCCACCATGTCCGTAGACAATATGAATCGAGGCGGGATTCAAAGATTTTGCGGTGGTGACAACGTGGCCGAGCAAAGGCTTGCCGGCGAGTGGCTGCAGAACTTTCGGCAAGTCGGACTTCATCCGCTTGCCCTGGCCCGCGGCCAGAATGACGATCGAAAGAGACGAATCAGACCGAGCGCTGCTCGAGCCTGCGCTCATGATCAGCCTTTGGTCTTACGCAGCTTTGCGATCATCTTCAGCTGAGCGGCGGCACGAACGAGTTCGGCAAGCGCCTCGGCTTCGGAAATCTTGTCGAGATTGCTCGCGAGCAACTCTTCAGCGCGCTGCTTGGCTTCGAGAACACGCGCCTCATCGAGATCGTGTGCACGCAAGGCGGTATCGGCGAGAACCGTCACCTTCTTAGGTTGAATCTCGATGGCGCCGCCACCGACAAAGAACGATTGCTCGTTCCCGTCCGGCGTTTGTACGCGAACTTCACCGGACTTGAGCAACGTCAGCAACGGGGCGTGACGCGGCGCGATGCCCATTTCACCCTGTGAGGCCGGGACGAACACCATCTTAGCCGCCCCCGAGAAGATCTCGCCTTCGGCGCTGACGATATCGCAATGGATGGTGTTGTCGGCCATGTCGGGTTATCCGTGTTGCAACCGCGATTACTGCAGGGTCTTGGCTTTCTCGACGACTTCGTCGATCGAACCAACCATGTAGAACGCCTGCTCGGGCAGGTGATCGTATTCGCCAGACAGGATGCCCTTGAAGCCACGGATGGTTTCTTTGAGCGGGACGATCTTGCCGTCCTGACCCGTGAACACCTTCGCGACGTTGAAAGGCTGCGACAAGAAGCGCTGGATCTTGCGGGCGCGGAACACGGTGAGCTTGTCCTCTTCGGAAAGCTCGTCCATACCGAGGATCGCGATGATGTCCTGCAGTTCTTTGTAGCGCTGCAACACGGCCTGCACACCGCGAGCGACCGAGTAGTGCTCTTCGCCGACGATCAGAGGATCGAGCTGACGGCTGGTCGAATCGAGCGGATCCACCGCGGGGTAGATACCGAGAGCCGCGATCTGACGCGACAACACGACGGTCGCATCGAGGTGAGCGAAGGTTGTGGCGGGTGACGGGTCAGTGAGGTCGTCTGCCGGAACATACACAGCCTGGATCGAGGTGATCGAGCCGGTCTTGGTGGAGGTGATGCGCTCTTGCAGCACACCCATTTCTTCGGCGAGTGTCGGCTGGTAACCCACCGCCGACGGCATACGACCGAGCAGCGCCGACACTTCCGTGCCTGCGAGGGTGTAGCGGTAGATGTTGTCGACGAAGAACAGCACGTCGCGGCCCTTCACGCCATCTTCACGCACTTCGTCGCGGAAGTATTCGGCCATGGTCAAACCCGTGAGCGCTACGCGCAGACGGTTGCCTGGCGGCTCGTTCATCTGGCCATACACCATCGCCACTTTCGAGTTCTCGAGGTTCTCAAGATCGATAACGCCCGACTCCGCCATCTCGTGGTAGAAGTCGTTGCCTTCACGAGTACGCTCACCGACGCCCGCGAACACAGACAAACCGCTGTACTGCTTGGCGATGTTGTTGATGAGCTCGAGCATGTTCACAGTCTTGCCCACGCCGGCGCCACCGAAGAGACCAACCTTACCGCCTTTGGCGAACGGCACGAGCAGATCGATAACTTTGATGCCCGTGACGAGCAGGTCGCTGCCGCCAGCCTGTTCGTCGTACGACGGGGCCGGACGGTGGATCGACCAGTGATCCTTCGAGGCGACGGGGCCGCGATTGTCCTGCGGCGTGCCGAGCACGTCCATGATGCGACCGAGCGTCGCTTTGCCCACGGGCACCGAGATCGGCGCGCCCGTCGATTCGACGGCGAGACCGCGCTTCAAGCCTTCGGAAGCACCCATCGCGATGGTGCGGACGACGCCATCGCCGAGCTGCTGCTGCACCTCGAGCGTGAGGTCGACGTCTTTGAGCTTCAGTGCTTCATAGACCTTCGGGATCGATTCACGCGGAAATTCCACGTCGATGACCGCGCCGATGATCTGAGTAATCTTGCCGGTTGCCATGTCGGTACCCTGTGCCTTGTATTCGTGTTCGAGTCGCGTAATCAGACTGCGGCAGCGCCGCCGACGATTTCCGCCAATTCTTTGGTGATCGCTGCCTGACGCGCCTTGTTATAGACGAGTTGCAGATCACCGATCAGTTTACCTGCGTTATCCGAAGCCGCCTTCATGGCGACCATACGCGCTGCCATTTCACAGGCAACGCTCTCTACCGCACCACGATAGACCTGCGATTCGACGTAGCGCATCAGCACGCCATCGAGCAGCTCTCCCGCGCTCGGCTCGTAGATGTAGTCCCAATGATCCTGAAGATCGTCGACATCCACTGTCTCGGCCGGCAGCAACTGAGTCACCGTCGGTTTCTGTGTCATGGTGTTGACGAACTCGGCATTGACGATAAAGAGCCGATCGATGGTGCCGTCTTTGTAGGCATCCAGCATGACCTTCACCGAGCCGAGCAAATCACGAACGTGCGGCTTGTCGCCAAGACCGGTCACACTCGCCAATACGGGCGCACCGAGACGACGGAAGAAAGCCACGCCTTTGCTGCCGAGCAGACAAAGATTGACCTTGGCTCCCTTGCCCTGCCACTCGCGCATCATCGTCAAGGTAGTCTTGAAGACGTTGGTATTGAGTGCGCCGCACAAACCACGATCACTCGACACCACGATAATGCCGATCGATTGCGCCTCGCGCTCGACCAGATACGGGTGTTTGTAATCGGGATTCGCCTTCTTCAGGTGACCAATGACGTTACGGATCTTTTCGGCATAGGGACGCGATAGGCGCATGCGATCCTGGGCGCGACGCATCTTGCTCGCAGCGACCATCTCCATCGCCTTGGTGATCTTCTGAGTGCTCTTCACACTCGAGATCTTGTTGCGTATTTCCTTTGTGCCGGGCATGCGTATTCAGCCGATCAGTAGGAGCCAGTGGCTACGAAGTCGTCGCAGATCTTCTTCAACGTGCCTTCGTGCTTCTTGAGAACGGGTTCAGCGTTGATGGCATCGAGCGAAGCCTTGTGCTGCGAATTCGCGAACGACTGCAGTGCCGCTTCGAAGGCCACGACCTTGTTGCGCTCGACCTTGTCCATGTAGCCGTTGTTGACGGCGTAGATCGACAACGCCATTTCGGCAACCGACATCGGAGCGTACTGCTTCTGCTTCATGACCTCGGTCACGCGCACGCCACGCTCGAGCTGCTTGCGAGTGGCGTCGTCGAGATCGGACGCAAACTGCGCGAAGGCCGCCAGTTCACGGTATTGAGCGAGAGCCAGACGAATACCACCGCCCAACTTCTTGATGATGTCGGTCTGGGCCGCGCCACCGACGCGCGACACCGAGATACCGGCGTTCATCGCAGGACGGATGCCCGAGTTGAACAGGTCGGTTTCGAGGAAGATCTGACCGTCGGTAATCGAGATCACGTTGGTCGGCACGAAGGCCGTCACGTCACCCGCTTGGGTTTCGATGATCGGCAGGCCCGTGAGCGAACCGGTCTTACCCTTGACGGCACCCTTGGTGACCATCTCGACGTACTCTTCGTTGACGCGCGCGCTGCGCTCGAGCAAACGGGAGTGGAGATAAAACACGTCGCCAGGGAACGCTTCGCGGCCCGGCGGACGACGGAGCAACAAAGAAATCTGGCGGTAAGCGACGGCCTGCTTGGACAGATCGTCGTAAATGATCAACGCGTCTTCGCCGTGATCCATGAAGTATTCACCCATGGTCACACCGGCGTAGGCCGAAAGGTACTGCATTGCAGCAGGCGTAGAAGCCGAAGCGGCCACGATGATGGTGTGATCCATCGCGCCGTGCTCTTCGAGCTTGCGTACCACGTTGGCAATCGTCGACTGCTTCTGACCGATTGCGACGTAAATGCACTTAATGCCAGAGGACTTCTGGTTGATGATCGTATCGACAGCGAGGGCGGTCTTACCGGTCTGACGGTCGCCGATGATGAGCTCGCGCTGACCGCGGCCAACGGGGACCATCGCGTCGACAGCCTTATATCCGGTCTGCACCGGCTGGCTCACCGACTTACGGTAGATCACGCCCGGCGCCACGCGCTCGATCGGCGCAGTGCGGGTGGTTTTGATCGGACCCTTGCCATCGATCGGATTGCCGAGCGCATCGACGACGCGACCGAGCAGCTCTGGGCCCACCGGCACTTCGAGAATGCGTCCAGTCGTCTTGACCGTGTCGCCTTCTTTCAAAGATTTGTAGTCGCCGAGCACGACGGCGCCGACCGAATCTTGCTCGAGGTTCAGCGCGAGACCGAACAAGTTCCCCGGGAACTCGATCATTTCGCCGTAGCGAACATCGGCCAGGCCGTGGATACGGCAAATGCCGTCGGTCACCGAAACGATCGTACCGACGTTGCGGGCTTCCGCCGCCGATTCGAACTTTTCGATTCGCTGCTTGATGAGATCAGAGATCTCGGATGCCTTGATGGACATGTGTGGTCCTCTAAAAATCCTGCGACGACCGGCTCAAACGCCAGCCATGGTGTTACCGAGTCGCTCGATACGCCCGCGCAGCGAGCCATCGACGACGAAATCTCCCGCCTTCACAACCGCACCGCCGATCAAAGCGGGATCGACGTTGGTGCTCAAACGCACCGTACGCTTCAAACGCGCGGCCAATGCTTTCGACAACTTCTCGCTCTGCTCCGGCGTCAACGGCATGGCAGAGGTCACGGTCACATCAACCGTGTTCTCGACCTCGGCACGCAAGGCCGCGTACTGCTCGGCAATTTGCGGCAGCGCAGCCAAACGACCGTTGTCGGCCAGCAACTGCACGAAATTGCGCGCCTGCGGATTGCCCGCGGCGCCAACAACATCGAGCAGAAAGTTGACGAGATCCGCGCGCTTCACGTGCGGATTACCGATCAGCGGTCGTACTCGCTCGTCGCCGACCACGATGCTCGCATTCGCCAGCAACTCACCCCACGGTGCGAGTTGCTTTGCGGCATGTGCGTGGTCAAACGCGGCGCGCGCGTAAGGCCGTGCGATGGTTGCCTCGTCAGCCACGGGCGATTTCTTCCGCCAGTTTGTCGAGCAGCTGCGCGTGCGTCTTCGCATCGACTTCACGCTCGAGCAGACGCGAAGCGCCAACAACGACCATCGAACCGAACTCCTTACGCAACTCTTCGCGAGCGCGACCGGTTTCAGTGGCTGCCTCTTCGCGAGCGGCGGCGACGATACGCGCGCCCTCGGTCTGAGCAGACTGCTTGGCAGCTTCGATTGCTTCGTTGGAGCGGCGAGCGGCCTGATCCTCGATCTGCTTGGCGCGATCACGCGCCTCGCGAACGATGGCATCAGCCCGCTGCGTTGCCTCGGTCAGGTCCTTTTGGCCCTTATCGGCGGCAGCCAGCCCGTCGGCGATTTTCTTCTGTCGCTCTTCGATGGCGCCGATGATCGACGGCCAGCCGAAGCGCATGACGAGCCAGGCGACCGCGAGGAACGCGAGGCCCTGGATGATCAGCGTGACGGTGATACTCATGCTCTTCTACCCCTGTTGCCTGAATCGGCATCCGCCCGATGACGGATGCGGGCGGTGATTAACCGACGCCGAGAGCCGACAGGAACGGGTTCGCGAAGATCAGCAGCAGCGCGATGGCGACACCGATGATGGGCACCGCGTCGAGCAAGCCAGCGACGATGAACATCTTGGTCTGCAGCATGTTGGTGAGTTCCGGCTGGCGAGCCGCACCTTCGAGGAACTTGCCGCCGAGCAGCGCGAAGCCGATGGCGGTACCGAGCGCGCCGAGACCGATGAGCAGGCCCGCGGCGATCACGGTCATGCTCATGACGTCAGCGATCTGGGTGATGTTTTCCATTGCGAATCTCCGTGAGTAACTAAACGAACGAGAATCAGTGTTCCTGCACAGCCATGCTGAGGTACACGACCGTCAGCATCATGAAGATGAAGGCTTGCAGGGTGATAACGAGAATGTGGAAGGCGGTCCAGATGAAGCCCGCGAGAAACTGCATCGGCGCCATCGCCCAAGTCATGCCGCTCGCGAAGCTGCCGCCCAGCGTCATGCAGGCGATGAGGATGAAGATCAACTCACCGGCATACATGTTGCCGAACAGTCGAAGGCTCAGCGACAACGGGCGCACCAACTCTTCAATGATGCGCAGCAGCAAGTTGGCCGGTGCCAGCAGAATCGTGCCGACAGCGCCGTGCGCGTGAAAGGGCGCAGTGAACATCTCACCCACAAACTTCACGACGCCCTTGTGCTTGATGGCGTAGTACTGGATCAGGATGAAGACGCAGATTGCCATGCCGAAGGTGGTCGAAAGATCGGCGGTCGGCACAACGCGCAAATAAGGAACACCCGCCGCGTGAGCCGCCGCTGGCAGCAGATCAACGGGGATCATGTCCATGAAGTTCATCAGGAACACGAGCGCGAAGATGGTCAGCGCCAACGGGGCGATGAAGCGCGTCTTAGCAGGAAAGGTTTCTTTGACGATGCCGTCGATGCCTTCGATCATCATTTCGACGGCGCACTGCAGCTTGCCGGGCACGCCCGAAGTAGCACGGCGCGAAGCGCGTAAGAAGACGACCAAGAAAATGACGGCAAGCAGGACTTTGAAGAAAATGCTGTCGACGTTGAGGACCATGAACGGCCCATCACCTACAGGCGCAGTGAGGTGCTGGAGGTGGTGCTTGATATAGCCCGTCATGCCTCCTGCTTCGCCTTCAGCTGCCATGCTCATTTGTCCTCTTTAATAACAGCCACGCCGACCCAAAAGCCGACCTGACCCGCCAACATACCCAACAGAAAGGGCAGCGGCGCGAGATCCGAAACATCGAGTGCCAGCCATACGGCTACCACTACCCATAACCACTTCAGGCCCTCACCGACCCACATCGCCTTGGCGATGCGCTCGGCAGGTGCCACCCCCGGCGCAAATAAGCGCCAGCCGAACACGAGATTGCCGACGGCTACCACGGCGCCACCGGCTAAGGTGGCCATGGCATTCGAGCCATCAGTGATCACCGCGACGATGATCGCAGTTAACAGTGCCCCGCCCAGTTGGACCGCAGCGAACCGCAGCGCCAATCGCTTTCCACGAAGTTCCGGGTCGTGTCGGGCGCGCATTGTAGTTGTGCGACCCCGCACCATCAATGGATATGAGCCAAAATTCCGTCGAGTTCGTCGAGCGAGTTGTAACTGACGATCAAACGTCCCTTGCCGCCTTTGCCCGACTGCTCGATGACGACGGTGGCACCGAGCGTATCGGAGAGGCGGGTTTCGAGCTCACGCACATTCGGATCGTGACTCCCTGAGGCGGCACCCGAACGACCGAACGCTCGATCAGCCTCCGCCGAACCATCGTCCTTCGGCGGTGGATTGATCAGCCGGCGAACCAATGCTTCCGTTTCACGTACTGATAATCCCTTTTTCGATACCAATTGGGCCACTTCGACCTGCTGGCGCGCTTGCGTCAAGCCGAGCAAAGCACGGGCATGGCCCATCTCGAGTTCCCGTCGATCGACAAGTTCAGCCACTTCGGGAGCGAGCTCCAGTAAACGCAGCAAGTTACTCACCGCCGCGCGGGAGCGACCTACGGCGTCAGCGGCCTGCTGATGGGTGATAGAAAACTCGCGGATGAGTCGATCGAGCGCCCGAGCTTCCTCGAGCGGATTGAGATTCTCGCGCTGGATGTTCTCGATGAGCGCCATCGCGATGGCGCCCTCGTCGGGCACGCGGCGGACAATCGCTGGAATTTCGGTCAGACCCGCCAGCTGCGCGGCTCGCCAACGACGTTCGCCCGCGATGATTTCATATCGAGAAGGTCTACTGCCCGGCGCGGCACCTGGCATCTCGATCGGGCGAACCACGATCGGTTGCACCACCCCTTGGGCCCGGATGGAATTGGCCAGATCCTCGAGCGTCTCTTGTCGCATATCGACGCGAGGCTGATACCGCCCGCGCTGCAAGACATCGACCGGCAAGCGGGTCAACTCGTCACCCACAACCGGTGCGGCCCCCGTCGTCGAGGTCGGCGATGCGGGGCGCGCCGCGCTCATCTGTCCGAGCAGGGCGTCGAGTCCACGCCCGAGGCTGGGCTTCTTCTGGTTCATGCGCGCGATGATAGCGGACTCGCCGCCACCCTCGCCTCGACGCTTTCGCGCGGCCGATTCTCGGACACGCCAAGAAAGATCTCGCGAAAGGCGACGTAGGTCAGCGCGCCGAAGAAGCAGTACAGCGCCGGCACGAGCACCGGTAACAGCAGCCCAAACAGCACCGGCAACACCACGAATAGGGCGCCGATGGCGAGTACCGCATTGAGGTTGAGGATCTGACCGGCAGCCGCGAAACGCAACGCTTCTCGATACGGCAGGCCGAGCAGCGTCATACAAGGAAACTGGAAAATCGAGGTCAGGCCCGGAATATTAAGCCCGAAATAACAAAGCCCGAGCGCAAAGGCGGAGTAGACGAAAATCTGGCGCAAAGCGACGAAACCATCTGGGCTCAGCACATCGAGCGCATTGCGCGAGGTGTAAAAGATATTCCACCAAGCGACTCCGGGCTTCGCGAGCAAGACGACCCAGATAATCGCCCCGGCTATCGTAATCAAAGCCGAAAAGCGCAGCATGACCGGCGCATGCACTCGCAGCATGGTGAGCGTATCGGCTAAGCGAATGCGTGGACTTCGATCAACCTGCCCCGCGATCAGGATGCTCCCGAGCAGCGCCGACAAAGCGAGCATCGCACTCAACAGCGGCAGACGATGCCCGACGAAGATCCACAGACACATCAAAAGTCCGAGTGCGAGCCAAACGCCCGCCCCGCGCCAGAGCAACTGCAAGGCCAAAAGCACCCAGCGTCGTAGCGCCCCCGGAGCCGCTTTCCGCGGCTCGAGGGTCATGTGGCGGCGATGACCGGCGCCTGAGCAGGCGGCGCCGCGAGCGGTACTTCCCCACGCCCGATCATCTCTCCAGCCAAGGCAAGATAAGCGAGCGCACCGCGAGATTCCTTATCGTGCAACAAAGCAGGTTTCCCGAAGGAAGGCGCCTCGGCGAGACGGACATTGCGCGGAATGATGGTTCGGAACACCTTGTCGCCAAAGTATTCGAGCAACTGCGAGCTGACCTCGTTGGCGAGATTGTTACGCGGGTCAAACATCGTCCGCAGCACACCCTCGATCTCGAGCGAGGGGTTCACGGCTTCGCGAATCTGCTCGATCGTACTCATGAGCGCCGTCAGACCCTCCAGCGCGTAGTACTCGCATTGCATCGGTACGAGCACGCTATCGGCCGCCACCAATGCATTCACTGTGAGCATATTGAGTGAGGGTGGGCAGTCGATGAGGATGATGTCGTAATCCTCGCGAATAGCCTTCAAGGCTTGTCGCAGTTTGGTCTCACGACCCACCGACAGCGATAACAACTGAACTTCAGCTGCCGTCAGATCCTGATTAGCCGGCAGCAAATCCATCGATGGCGCCTCGATACGCAACATCGCTTCACGAGCGGTGCACGCACCGACCAACACATCACCAATGCCACGCTCGATCTGATTCTTTTCGATGCCGCAACCCATGGTGGCGTTGCCTTGCGGATCAAGATCGATGAGCAACACTCGACGACGCGTCACGGCCAGCGACGCGGCCAAATTCACGGCGGTGGTGGTCTTGCCGACGCCGCCTTTCTGGTTGGCAACGGCGATGATGCGGCTCATGGGCGCGAGTCTAACCGAAGGACGAGTACGTGACGCTCTTCATCGAGACCCGGAATAACCAGATCGATGTCTTGCTCGATGACCCACTCGCTCGATAAGCCAGCGCGTTCCTGCTCGGAGCGCCGACCTTTCATTGCAAGGACACGGGTGGTCGGGCCACACAGACCGCGCACCAACGCCACCAGTTCGGGCAGAGGCGCGAAGGCGCGTGTCAACACTGTGTCAAAAACACCGTGCTCGTCTTGCCATTGTTCGGCACGTGCGTGTATCGCCTGCACGTTCGACAAGCCGAGCGTACGCGCCGCGTGCGCGACGAAGCGAACCTTCTTGCCGTTAGAGTCGAGCAGGGTGAACTGTCGCTCGGGCTGCACGATGGCCAAGGGTAGCCCAGGGAATCCAGCGCCAGTGCCGATGTCGATCACGCGCTGCCCCTGCAATAATGGCGCAATCGACAAGCTGTCGAGTAAATGGTGAGTCACCATCTGGGCGCGATGGGTGATCGCGGTGAGATTGAAGCTGCGATTCCAGCGTTCGAGCTCATCGAGTAATTGACACAGGCGCGTAGCGGCATCGGCGTTGAGCGATACCCCAAGACGACTCGCTCCTGATATCAAAGAATCTTGTTCGCTCACAAACGGATCACTTACCGATCTTGACTACCGTGCGTCCCGTCACCGTTCCGTCAAGATACGACTGGAATGCACCGGGCAGCGCATCGAAGTCGATGGTCTGCGTGACGATCTTCTCCAGGTGCCGCGGCTTGAGATCGGTCGCGATGCGATTCCAGACGACGAGGCGCATCTCTCGCAGCGTCGCTGACGAATTGATGCCGAGTAGATTCACACCACGCAAAATAAATGGCATCACCGAAGTATGCAGTTCGGCGCCGCCGGCAAGACCGATGCACGCGATGTTGCCCCAGGTGTCGACCGTGCGAGTAAGCCAAGTCAGCGTCTCGCCACCCACATTATCGATAGCGCCACCGAAACGCGCAGCCTCAAGCGGTCGCTTACCGTAGTCGATGTCTTTGCGTAACAAAACATCCGTCGCACCCAGCGAGCGCAGATAGTCGATCGACTCCGCTTTACCCGTGACAGCGATGACTTCATAACCTCGGTTCGAGAGCATGTCGATCGCGATACTGCCCACACCGCCCGTCGCACCCGTCACGACGATCGGCCCCTTCGCCGGCGTTTGTCCGTTGTGCTCCATGCGGTGAATCGCAAGCGCCGCGGTGAAGCCCGCGGTGCCTAAGGCCATCGCTTTGAACGCGCCGAGACCAGGCGGCATCGGTATCACCCACTCGCCTTTTAAGCGCGCGAATTCGGCATAGCCGCCATCATGTACCTCGGACAGGCCGCAACCTGTCACTAGCACGTGTTCACCCACCTTGCAGCGCGGGTCGGTCGATGACTCGACAACACCGGCTAAATCCACACCACCCACGAGCGGATACTTGCGAAGAATCTTACCGACACCAGTCGCTGCCAATGCATCCTTGTAGTTGATATCCGAATACAGCACGCGCACCACAACATCACCGGGCGCGAGATCATCGAGTGTTAACTGCTCGAAACGAGCGACGATCCTCTTCTCGATTTCATGAATTCGATAGGCCTTGAAGGTCATGACGTATTTCCCTGGGCGACGGTTTATTTGGCTGCGGGGTTTCGCGCTAGCCAAGCGATGAGTCCATCGACATTTAAACCGATGTCTAGGCTCAATAATTCATCGATCATCTGAGCGCTCATCGTACAACCGTGAGCCTCGAGTTCGATCAAAAGTATCCTGCGGATTCGCTGCAAGAGTCGAGCGCGAAGGTCGTCTTTGCCAACCGACGTATCGGCTGCTTCGTCCTTCGCGGCAGAGGCAAAAGCGCGGGTCATGCGCTCGAGGGCCACGGCAAGGCGTGGCAGATCTCTCACCTCACCGTAATGCGTGAAGTAGGCCGCTCGCGGCTGCAGCGCCAGTATCCGATGGATCGAATCGATCAACTGATCGGGATCGAACTGTGTCGGTGTCGTCGTCGGAAAAGCAAAAGCACGGCCATCGACATCGAACTCTCGATAGGAGAGTCCAAAAGTATCGCCTGTGAAGACTGCCTTGGCCTGATGATCAAAGAAAACCTGATGATGCATTGCATGACCCGGTGTATGCAGAATCTCGAAGTCACGACCTGCTAGGGAAAAGCGCTGACCGGGCTCAGTTGAGATCACTCGATCGCTGGCGATGGGTACAATCTCGCCATATAGCGTGGCGAAAGCGTCTGCACCGTATACGTCGATGGAAGCATCGACGAGCTTACGTGGATCGATCATGTGCGGGGCTCCCCGCGGATGCAGCACGGCTTTTGCGTTTGGCAAGGCGCGCATCAGTTGACCTGCACCACCCGCATGATCGAGATGCACATGAGTAATGAACACCCAGTCGACCACGTCAGGAGATAAGCCGAGCGACGTCAGTGCGGCAAGTAGTTGCGGTACGGAGCGCGAGGTGCCTGTTTCTACGAAGGCCGCTCGCCCCTCGTGAACCACCAGATGTACAGCATCGAGCATCGGCCGCACGTACTCGGCATCGATGGCGTGGATACCATTGTCATAGGTGATCACGAAGAGGCGCCCTTATCGAGGACGTCTTTCCAGCGCTCTTCGAAAGCCCAGACCTCTTCGAAGCCGACCATACGACAAAAATCGTCGAAACCGAACAGCGGAACCGTCGGCGACACACTCGTGCCTTTTTCTTTGAGATGCCGCATCGCGCCCTCGATCGCCGCACTCGCCGACAACGCAGCGAGCGCTGGCCAGATCGCCATGCGATAACCGAGCGCCTGTAATTCCGCCTTCGAACGAATGGGTGTCTTGCCGCCATCAGACATGTTGGCGATCAGCGGGGCGCGGATACCGGCGCAAGCGCGTCGCATCTCGTCTTCAGATTGCAGGGATTCGACGAAAACAACGTCGGCGCCTGCCTCGGCATACGCCTCACCTCGACGCAGCGCCTCATCGAACCCGAGGCCCGTGCGTGCATCGGTGCGCGCGATCACCAGAAAATTCGGATCCTGACGCGAAGCGACGGCGACACGAATCTTCGCCACCATATCTTCAATCGGGATGACACGGCGGTAGGGTGTGTGGCCGCACTTCTTGGGGAACTCCTGATCCTCGATTTGAATAGCGCTCACACCGGCACGTTCGTAACCTCGCACCGTATGTTGCACGTTGAGCAACCCCCCAAACCCCGTGTCGGCATCAGCAATGACGGGCGCTCTGGACTTCTCGACGACCTTACTGACTCTCGCAAGCATGTCGGTATAGGTCGCAAGGCCCGCATCCGGGATACCGAGATAGGAAGCGGTCAGCCAAAAACCCGACGCATAGACGGCATCGAAGCCGACTCGCTCAGCGAGCATCGTGGACATCATGTCGAAGACCCCGGGTGCCACGATGAATTCACCCGCATCCAATTTGTTCTTCAAACGTGCATCGGCCATGACGCTTCCTAAAAGCCGTGGAGGGATATCCCAGAGTGCGGCAACATATCAGACATGAACATCCGTTACATGGCGCTGCTGCTGGCATGCGCAGCGACTCTCGCCTCGGCTCAGCCCCGTCAGGAAATCGGTAATTTGGTGCTCGATGGTGTCCCGGCGCACTCACCCCGTGTCACCGCAACACTCGATCGCTGGTTAGCGGGGCGCAGCGCGAGTTTTCGCGACTTCCTACCCGATGGCAGCATGCTGGTCAGCACCCGCTTCGGTGATGCGGAGCAAATCCATCGCATCGAACATCCGCTTGCGGCGCGCGAACAAATCACCTTCGAAGCTGAGCCTATTTCATTGGCGCTTGCCAATCCGACGGCTGCACCTGCTCAATTCCTGTATGCGCGCGATCGTGGCGGAGACGAAAACGCGCAGTTGTACCTGCACAATTTACAAACGCGCTCAAGTCGTCTGCTGACAGACGGGAAGTCGCGTCACGGCGGTGCGCTTTGGTCACGCGACGGTCGTTACCTCGCCTATCAAAGCAATGCGCGCAACGGCATCAACCAAGATGTGTATGTGCTCGATATCGCCGGTTCGACGTCGGCGCGACTCGTCGTATCGTCGCAAGGTCAGACCTGGCAGCCACTCGATTGGTCGCCCGACGGAACTCGCTTGCTGCTGCTCGATTATCGATCAGTGACGGATGCTGATTTGTATGTGGCCCAGATCGCCACCGGCAGCACGACTCGACTGCCACTGCCGAAGAGCGGTATCGGCGCTGCGCGCTTCTCAGCCGATGGGCGCGGTGTTTGGTTTTCAGCGGACCTTGGTGAAGAGTTTTTGCAGTTACGCTATCTCGATCTCGCTGAAACGAAGCCGCGGACGCTAACAGCTGACCTACCGTGGGATATCGATGACTTCGAGGTCGATCCCAGTGGGCGATACATCGCTTACGTCGCCAATGTCGATGGCTACAGCCGTCTCGAGTTAAAAGATCTCGGCAGCAACACCACGAAGCGTCCTAGCGGGCTACCCGCGGGACTGATCTCAAACTTACGTTTCGATGCTCGCGGGTCACAACTCGGCCTCACCATCGAGTCGGCGACCTCGCCGCGTGATGCCTGGAGCTACAACATAGAGAAGGATGCGGCGCTGCGTTGGACGAGCAGCGAAGCCGGACCGATCGATCCGCAGCGCTGGCAAGCCGCGGAGCTCGTTCGATATCCGACTTGGGATCGCGTCGGCAAGCAACCGCGACAGATCCCGGCGTTCATCTATACGCCGCGCAGCAGCGGGCCGCACCCTGTCGTCATCGATATCCACGGGGGTCCCGAAGGTCAATCACGGCCTGGCTATAGCCCTTACCTTCAATATCTCGTGAACGAACTCGGCTACGCCGTGATCCAGCCGAATGTTCGTGGCTCGACGGGCTACGGACGTACGTTCACTCAACTCGATAACGGGCGTCTGCGCGAAGATTCGGTGAGAGACATCGGCGCCTTGTTGGTGTGGCTCGCGGCACAGCCGCAGTTTGATGCCAAGCGAGTCGTCGTCATGGGTGGCAGCTACGGCGGCTACATGGTGCTCGCATCACTCGTGCACTACGGTGACCGACTACGCGGTGGTATCGACGTCGTCGGGATCAGTAACTTCGTTACTTTCCTCAACAACACTTCGGGCTATCGTCGCGATCTACGGCGAGCGGAATACGGCGATGAACGGGATCCGTCGATGCGTGCTTTCTTGCAGCGCATCTCGCCGCTCAATCGCGCCGACACTATTCGTAAACCGTTGCTGGTCGTGCAAGGCCTTAATGATCCGCGCGTACCGGCGTCGGAGAGCGCACAACTCGTGGCGCGCGTTCGCGGCAGCGGCGGCGAGGTGTGGTATCTCGCGGCTAAAGACGAGGGGCACGGCTTTCGCAAAAAAGCCAACCGCGACTTCTATCTGAAGACCGCGGCGACTTTTTTGGAAAAGCTCAAAGAATAGGTGTTATTTCTTACCCGGGCGTTGCGACGTCGCAAGACCCGGTCGCTGCGCCGAATAGTAGGCAGCGAGTGCTTTGATGTCCTGCGCCGACAACTGCGCGGCGAAGCCCGCCATGATGGCGTTCTTGCGTCCGCCTTTCTTGTAATCGGTCAATGCGCGCTCAATGTAATCGGCATGCTGACCCGCGAGCGTCGGATATTGCGGCGTGATACCGACACCATCGGTACCGTGACAGGCAACGCAGGTGGCAGCCGCTTCAGGCGCCTTGCCGACCGGCTGTGGGGTCGCGGCGGGAGCGACGACGGGGCCTGCTAAGAAAGCGGCCATGTCGACGAGATCCTGTTCGCTCCACGATGAGGCGTTCGCGTGCATGGTGGCGTGGCTACGCTCACCGCTGCGATAGGCCTGCAGCGCAATCACCAAATATTCTGGGTGCTGACCGCGCAGCTTCGGCACGCGGTAGTTCGGATAGGAGTTTTTGTAGTTCGGGATGCCGTGGCAACCGAGACAGGTGTAGGCGACACGGGCGCCGCGCTCGACGTCTGCCGTTTGCGCCCATGCGGACGAGAATGCCGAGGCCGCAACCAAAGACAGCGCCAGAACGAACTTCGTCACCGCAACCCCCTGAAAACTGGACGATTCAAGCGTAAAACCGGCCGGAATGTTAAGGTTTCGCGCTCGGAATTACCACCGCAGCAATCTCCGCCGCATCCCCATGATCGCCCTGATCCAACGTGTCTCCTCTGCCCACGTGACCGTCGGCGGCCAGCAAATTGGCGCGATCGAGGGGGGATTGCTCGCGCTGATCGGCGTTCAGCCGGCCGATACAGAATCAACCGCAGAGCGGTTGCTGCAGCGACTGATCGCCTATCGAGTGTTCCCCGACGAGGGCGGACGGATGAATTGCTCCTTGGCGCAGACCGGTGGAGGTCTACTGCTCGTGCCGCAATTCACCCTGGCTGCGGACACTCGCAAGGGAAATCGACCCGGATTCAGCACTGCCGCGCCACCCGAGCGCGCGGCCGCGCTCTTCGACCATCTCTGTTTACTCGCCCGCCACCACCATCCTGTCGTTCAAACCGGCCGTTTCGGGGCCGACATGTCCGTCGCGCTCGTCAACGAAGGGCCCGTGACGTTCTGGTTGCAGGTCGGCGAGGGGGCGGAACTTTCCGTCTAATTCGGGCCGGTTTGGCCTATCATCCTGTTTTCCTGAATACGCTGGATTCGCGAGGTCGTCATGGGAATCGGAATGCGCGAACTGATCATCATTTTGTTGGTGGTCCTGTTGGTGTTTGGCGCCAAGAAATTGCGCACCATCGGTTCAGACTTGGGCGCAGCGGTGCGCGGCTTCAAGAAAGGCATGGATGAAGGCGATGCTTCCGAAAGCTTGAAACAGATCAAGCAAGAAACGGCGGACGCTGATTTCGTCGAAACGGCCAAAGCGGCACCTGCCGCCAACGATCAGAAGCCCACCGACCGGAACGGCTGAGGCTGCCCGCCGACCGCGGGCCGAGCTTTTATATGTTCGAAGTCGGTTTCAGCGAACTGCTGCTGATCATGGGTCTCGCGCTGCTGGTGCTTGGACCCGAAAAACTCCCGAAGGTCGTCAGCGAGATCGGTCGCTGGATGGGTCGAGCCCGCGCCATGGCAAGACAGTTCCGCGAACAACTCGAAATCGAGGCGCAGGAAACTGCGCGTCGCCAAAATCAATCATCAGCGCCAACTGAGACGACGACCGCGGTCACTCCTTCCCCGACACCGAACGAGAGCGTGGCGCCCACAGATTCGCCAGCACCCAGTGACTCCTCCACGTCGACGTCGACTGCAGCGCCGTCGGCCGTCGAGGACTACGTCAATCGCCACCCGGATGATCCGCCGCGCGGATGAGCGATAACTCGGAACAACTGGCTGAAGGGACGCTGATTTCGCACCTCCTCGAGTTGCGCGATCGACTACTACGCGCCTTCATTGCCGTGATCGTGGCATTCATCCCGCTGGCGTTCTTCGCCAACGAGGTCTTCACCTTCGTTGCCACGCCGCTCATCGCGCAGTTGCCCAAAGATTCGTCGCTAATCGCAACCAGCGTCATTTCGCCCTTCATGACGCCGTTCAAGCTCGCCTTCTTCGTCGGGCTGTTCGTCGCAATGCCCTACGTGCTCTATCAAATTTGGGCTTTCGTCGCACCGGGTCTCTACAAGCATGAGAAACGTTTCGCGCTGCCGCTGCTCGTTTCGTCGATCCTGCTCTTTTATTGCGGTATCGCATTTGCTTATTTCGCCGTCTTCCCGGTGATGTTCGAATTCTTTGCCAACACCACGCCTGCGGGCGTGCGCATGATGACCGACATCACGAGCTACATGGACTTCGTACTGACGATGTTCCTGTGCTTCGGTCTCGCCTTCGAAGTGCCGGTCGTCGTAGTGCTGCTCGTGCTCACGGGACTCGTGAAGGTCGAGAAGCTCGCCGAAATGCGTGGCTACGTCCTGATCGGCATTTTCGTCATCGCGGCGCTGTTGACACCGCCGGATGCGATCTCACAAACCATCATGGCTGTACCGATGTATCTCCTTTATGAAGGCGGCATCGTGATGGCGCGGCTGATGAATCGCATGCGCAAAAAAAATTCGGGGGAGACTGCATGAACCATTCAAACGAAAAAACCTTTCTCGGCCACCCGCGGGGTCTTGCCACCCTGTTCATGACCGAGTTCTTCGAGCGCTTCACCTACTACGGCATGCGAGCGCTGCTCGTGCTGTTTTTGGTTGCCGCAACAAGCGATGCTAATCCGGGCTTCGGCATGGATCGCGAGACGGCCGGGGCGATCTACGGCCTATACACCGGTGCCGTATTTCTATTCTCGCTACCGGGCGGCTGGATAGCCGACCGACTTATCGGTCAAAGACGGGCTGTCTATTACGGCGGTTTGTTCATCGCCGCCGGTAACTTCCTGCTTGCCGTTCCGGCAGGCCCAGCCGTGTTCTACTTGGGACTCGCTACGATCGTGATCGGTGTCGGGCTACTCAAGCCCAACATCTCGGCCATCGTCGGTGCGCTCTACGAAGGACAACCGGGAGCGCGACGCGATGCTGGCTTCTCGATTTTCTACATGGGTATCAATCTCGGTGCGCTGCTCGCGCCGTTCATCGCAGGCACGATTGGCGAGTCCTGGAATTGGCGTGCAGGCTTCTTCTGTGCAGGCGCTGCGATGCTCATCGGCGTGCTGCAATACCGCATGACCGAGCACTATCTCGGCCAGGCTGGTTTGCCGCCGCAGGATGTCAGTGACGCCGAGCGCAAGACGGGTTGGAGTCGCCTTCGCCTTGGTGGCGCCCTCGTCATCGCGCTGTCGGTGTTGCTCTACACCGGTGTCATCCCCGTCACGATCACAGGGCTTGCGCAAGCTTTTGCTACCGGCATGGTTGCGCTCGGGTTTCTTTTCTTTGCTTGGGTGCTGGTGCTCGGCGGTCTCGATAGCGACGAAAAGAAGCGCGTATTGATGATCGCGGTATTTTTCTTGTGTGCCGCGCTGTTTTGGGCAGGCTTCGAACAGGCAGCGACCACTTTCAACTTGTTCGCACAGGATTACACCGACCGATCTTGGCTTGGCCATCTCTTTGCCGATGGTGAGCACCCGGCGGCCTGGTACCAATCAGCCAATCCGATTTTCGTCGTAATCTTCGCGCCGTTCTTCGCCTGGTTGTGGGTCGCTCTCGGCAAGCGAAATCTCGACCCGTCCTCGCCGGCGAAGTTTGGTCTCGCCTTGCTGCTGCTCGGTTTCGGCTTTCTCGTGATGATGTGGGCCGCACAACTGGTCGTCTCCTCAGGCGGACAAGTCGCACCGACCTGGTTGCTGTTGACCTACATGCTGCACACCTTCGGCGAGTTGTGTCTCTCGCCGGTCGGTCTCTCGAACGTCACCAAGCTCTCACCGAAGCGCTATCAAGGTCAGATGATGGGCACTTGGTTTTTAGGTGCTGCAGTCGGCAACGCGCTCGCGGGTCTCATCGGCGGTCACGTCGGCAGCGGCGACGCGGCTGCTATGCCGTCGCAGTTCCTGCAGATGTGCTTCATCGCGGGCGGCGCGGGTCTGCTACTGATCGTCACGTCACCCTGGTTGAAGAGACTCACGGGCGAAGCGAAGTGAGCGCGCCCGTGGAGACGACGCTACCGCCGCAGTTGACGCTGCGAGCGGTGGGACTTGCGATCGTACTCGCGATGATTCTCGCTGCCGCCAATACCTATCTGGGGTTGTTTGCGGGTATGACCATCGCCTCGGCGATTCCAGCGGCCGTCGTTTCCATGGCGGTGCTACGGCTCTTAGGTGGCGGCGGCATCCTCGAGAACAACATCGTGCAAACCGGCGCTTCTGCCGGATCATCGATCGCGTCGGGCGTCATCTTTACAATTCCAGCGCTCGTCATCCTCGGTTTCTGGCAAGACTTTCGCTACAGCTGGGTCCTTGCGATCGCAGGCCTTGGCGGTCTGCTCGGTGTCTTGTTCTCCGTGCCGCTGCGTAGGGCGCTCATCGTCGATCAAAAATTGGCGTTCCCCGAAGGCCAAGCTGCAGCCGAAGTATTAAAGGCCGGAGAAAATCCGTCGCAAGGCATACGTATCCTAGGCGTCGGCGCAGTCGGTGGCGCCTTTACCAAACTCGCGGCTGGCAGTGGCTTACGTTTGATTCCTGACACCGCAGCTAGCGCGGGCTTCGCAGGAAAATATCTCGCGTTCTTCGGGACGAATCTCTCGCCTGCACTGTTGAGCGTCGGCTACATCGTCGGTTTGAACGTTGGCATCGTCGTGCTCGCCGGTGCGATGCTGTCTTGGAACATCGCGATTCCCTACTACGTCGCCAACGTATTACCGCATCAAGCAGAACTCGCCCAAGCGGCCGCAGGCCTTGAGCCAGAAGATCTCGCCGGCTTTATTTGGTCGAAGCAAATTCGCTACCTCGGTGTCGGTGCGATGCTGGTCGGTGGTATTTGGGCGCTCGTGTCCTTGCGCCATTCTTTATTGTCGGGCGTACGCAGTGGTCTGGCTGCAGCCCGCGCCAGTGCTGCTGGCCAAGTCATCGCTCATACCGAACAAGATTTACCGATGAAGTCGGTGCTCCTTGGCATTCTGCTATTCACGCTGCCGCTGTGGGCGCTTTACCAAGCGATCGTCGGATCACTCGCCGTCAGCCTGCCGATGACGATCATCATGATCATCACCGGGTTTTTGTTTTGTTCGGTGTCGGCCTACATGGCGGGTCTCGTTGGCTCATCCAACAATCCGGTCTCCGGCATCACCATCGCTACGATCCTATTCTCGGCGGTCGTGCTGTTAGTCTTGATGGGCAAAGATAACGAGGCCGGTCCCGTCGCCGCCATCATGATCGGTGCCGTCGTCTGCTGTGCCGCCTGCATCGCCGGCGACAATCTGCAAGATCTCAAGTGCGGTTATATCGTCGGTGCCACACCGTGGCGACAGCAGGTGATGCTTGGCATTGGCGCAGCTAGCAGTGCACTCGTCATGGCGCCCGTACTGAATTTGCTCGCCCAGGCCTACGGCATTGGTGTTCCTAGCGAGTCACATCCGAACCCATTGCTGGCGCCGCAAGCAACCTTGATGGCCTCGGTGTCCAAAGGCCTCTTCGGCGGACAGTTACCCTGGGGCATGATCGCGGTCGGCGCGGTCATCGGTGTAGCGATCATCGTGCTCGATGAAGTGTTGAAAGCGCGCGGCTCATCGTTCCGCACGCCAGTACTCGCGGTCGCTGTCGGTATTTATCTCCCACTCGAACTCATGACGCCCATTTTCTTGGGTGGCCTACTCGCGTGGGTAGCCGAGCGTCGCTTGCGTCGCCAAGGACTCGATGCGGCGGAGATCGAGCGGCGTCATCGCAAAGGCCTGCTGTTTGCCGCCGGCATGATCACGGGTGAAGCTCTGATGGGAATTGCCATCGCAGTGCCAATCGTGACGTCCGGTTCTGCGGATGTTCTTGCGCTGCCGTCCCTGTGGCATTTCGGGGAGTGGCTTGGTCTTGTAGTGCTCGCGATCCTGGCGGGTTTATTGTTTAAGACGGCGATGGCAGCGGATCCGTCCACTAAATCGTGACGAGCTCGCATCGCGCGACGATCGTCGTCTGTTTCGCGATTGTCTATCTTGTCTGGGGATCCACCTATCTCGTCACTAAGATCGGGGTAACGACACTGCCGCCGTTCCTCTTTGGCGCTGTGCGATTCATCGTCAGCGGTATCGTGCTTGGATTGGTCGCTATCTGGTTCCAGCGCCGGCGCGGACTTTCGATATCGCGACCGACGCCCAAAGAATGGCGTGCGGTGCTGATCGCCGGTTTGTTATCGGTCGCCGTCTCGAATGGCGGAGCCATCTGGGGTTTGCAATATGTACCTTCTAATCAAGCGGCTCTGCTAAACGTCTCTTCTTCGTTCTGGATTCCGCTGATTGGTTTGTTTGGTGCTCGCGCTCACGCCATTGCACCTCGCGTCGCCCTCGGACTTGTAGTCGGTTTTGGTGGGACGCTGCTCGTCGCTTGGCCAGGGCCTGATCCCTTACCGGGCAGCACGGGTCCCTATGGTGACTGGCCAACTCTCGCGATCATCATCGGCTGCATTGGCTGGTCCGCTGGAACGATCTATCTACGCAACGCGATGACGTCTCTCGATTTGATGAGTTTTACCGCGCTGCAAATGTTCTGCGGTGGCTTGATGCTGCTCATTCCGGCAATCCTGCACGGCGATCTCGCGCGATGGACTTGGGACGTGCGCGGTCTCGCGGCTCTCGCCTATATGACCATCGTCAGTTCATGCATCGCTTACACAGCGTATGCATGGCTATCGGTCAACGTCTCACCCGCACAAGTCGGTACGTTTGGCTTCGTTAATCCGGTAGTCGCAACCCTGCTCGGCTGGTGGGTGCTCGATGAAATTCTGACGGGATCTCAGATCCTCGGCACCATCGTGCTTCTAATCGGCATGGCGCTCATGAACTGGCCACGGAAGCAGGACAACGTGACACCAAGGGTTCGATCCGGGGCGCCCTGAGATCGAGTTGCGGCAGTAAGCGCCGTTCATTCGACGGAAAATCGATCACCGCCTCGAGCAACTCCCCATCGGCGTTGCGAATATTGGTGAGCCCTTCATAGCGCATCAACACTTGATCGGCTTGTCGATACGAGACCTCGATGTAGGGCGTGAACCATGCCAACACGCCCGAGAGATTCAAGCGAATGACGCTCGCGGTGCTTCCCTCGATGGTCACTTCGCGATGTTTGCGAATCTTGAAGTTGTAGGTGTCCAGTTGCGAGGGAACCAAAAACGGAAAACTCACCGTTTTACCCGCTTCGAGTTCGCGCCAGTTCAAACGTACGAAATCGTCAAAGCCCGCGTCGATGACGAGATTAGGTCGTAGAGCCAATGTAGCCTCGCGCCGTGGCGTCGTGGCGTTCAACTGTGAATAAGCGCGCAAGCCCTGGGCCGTTCGACGGACGCCTTCGGCATATCCCGAGCGTGTATCGATCATGTTGAAGTCGGGTGTGTGTCGCTGGCTCTGGTAAGTCAGCTCTTTGCGCGCAAAGACCGGCCCGCCGAACCCACATCGATACAGCACGATTCGGTTCTCCGCTGCCGTACCCGCCTCACGAACATAGTGCGACTCGATATAGAGAAGACGCCCCGATTCTTTCGTGCGCGCATAGCCCGTTTTGACGAACTCACGTGCCGCTTGCGCAGGTATCGCCATCGCAAACATCGCCATGCAAAGCAGCGCCACCGCAGGAATGGGAAATCCGCTCATCGTCGGCTCAGCTTCTCGAGGCCGTGCGGACCGATGAACCACGACCCCACCCAGCTGGTCAGTCCAACGACAATGGCAGCCCATAGCGCAGGCCAGAATCCGAGCAGATCGAAACCCGGGATGAGATACGCGACCAAGGCGAGCATGCCGGCATTGACGACGAGCAAAAACAAGCCGAGCGTCACCACGCTGATAGGCAGAGTTAACACGATAGCGATGGGTCGCACGAACGCGTTGACGACGCCTAGCAACAAAGCCGACAGCAATAAAGTCGCGGCATCGTCGATGACAACGCCATCCACCCACTCGGACGCCAACCAAAGCCCGAAGGCAGCAATCACGGCGCGCAATATGAAACCAGTCATCGACTTGAGCCTCCTCGGCAAGATTGTGCCACCGCGCTATGCTCTACGTACGGTCTTCGGACCATCGTATCGCTAGGGGGTTCCATCATGACGACTGATTACGCTGCCGTTCATCTGATCATGCTGCTTGCGCTGTTTGAATACTTCATCTTCATGATGGCCGTCGGTCGTGCGCGATACCAATACGGCGTCAAAGCGCCCGCGACCACGGGTGATGAGAATTTCGAACGAGTTTATCGCGTACAAATGAATACGCTCGAATTGCTCGCGCTATTCATTCCGGCACTGTGGACCTTCGCCATATTCGTAAGCGAAGCCTGGGCCGTGTTGCTCGGAGCGATTTTCATCATCGGACGCGCGCTGTACTTTAAAGGCTACGTCACCGCGGCCAACAAACGCAGCCTCGGCTTTGGGCTCTCGATGATGCCGATACTCGCGCTCTTGATCGGCGGGCTCTACGGTGCAATCCGCGCACTAGCGGGCTGAGTTTCTGCGACGCCACAGCGCCAAGATCGCCACTGGGATCGATGATCCTCCGATAATGGCGAGGATAACGAGGCCGAAGTTGTCTCGGACGAGCGCAATGTTGCCGAAGAGATATCCGCCACCCAGAAAGACGGCGACCCAGAGACAGGCGCCGAGCACGTTGTAGGTTTGGAACCGTGGGTACGGCATGCGAGCCACGCCGGAGACAAACGGCGCAAAAGTGCGCAAAAGCGGCAAGAAACGTGACAGCATCACCGTCTTACCACCGTGTTTGACGAAAAAAGCTTCGGTCTGACGAAGGTATTCCACTTTCAGAAAGCGATAGCGGCCACTGAATGCCGGTGGGCCTAGCCACTTGCCGATCGCATAGTTGCAGGTGTTTCCAAGGATCGCCGCCACGATCAACAAAATCGCGACGATGCCGATATCGAGCGTGCCGCTAGAATCGATGGCGACCAAGGTACCCACCGCAAACAGCAGCGAATCCCCTGGAAGCCAAGGCGTTACGACAAGCCCTGTTTCCGCAAATACGATGACAAACAAAATGGCGTAAATCCAAACACCATAGGCTCGTATCAATTCGACGAGGTGGTCATCCAAATTCAGAATGAAATCGAGTGTGACCTGCAACGCCTCGATCATCGGCGTTCCTTGCCTCGAGTGTTGGCTGGCTCACGCAAGCTGCGCAAGGCGAGTTTGACTTCCGCGTCGTCTCTCGCGGCGAGCGGCGTCATATCTACACCCGGCAGCAACACGTCGGGCTCAATGCCTGTTTCGTCGATGGAAACGCCAGCAGGCGTCACATACCGTGACGTTGTGAGTTTCAATGCACGACCGTCGGCCAGTGGCAATACACTTTGAACAACGCCCTTGCCATACGTGCGACGACCGACTAGTCGTGCGCGACCATTATCTTTCAGAGCCCCTGCCAAAATTTCGGCCGCAGACGCCGAAGCGCCGTTGATCAAAAGCACTAGTGGCACGCCCTCTAGCAACTGACCGCGCGTGGCGTCCATCCGAAAATTCGCCTCAGCCGTTCGACCAGTCGCCGAAACGATATTACCTGTGTCGAGCAGCGTGTCGGCGACTTCGACGGCAGCCTCTAAAACGCCGCCAGGATTGTGTCTCACATCGAGCACGAGGCCACGCAAACGACCCGTCGCTGTCAGCTCGCGTAATATCTTCTCGAAATCTTTGCGCGTCGTTTCACTGAACGATGCAATGCGCACATAAGCAAAGCCCGGCTCAAGTAGTTCGCCCGTGACACTGTGCACTTCAACTTTAGCGCGCTCGAGCGCTACGCTCACGAGCTCGGCGCTCTCAGCACGACGCAACGTTAAGCGAACGAGCGAACCGGGTGGTCCTCGCATCTGCTCGAGTGCCGCATTAACGTTGCTGCCAACGGGCTCATTATCGATTTGCAGAATGACATCGCCACCGCGAATACCTGCGCGTGCCGCGGGCGAATCCGCCAAGGAGCGAACGACTTTGATACCTTCGCCCTCGGCTGATACTTCGATGCCGATGCCGGGATAACTACCCGCAGCGCCGCGCCGCAACTCCTCGTACTCGCGCCGATCGAGGTAGGCAGAGTAAGGGTCGAGACTGCCAACCATCCCCCGCATCGCCTGCTCAAGCAGACGATCGGGCGTCACCTCATCCACATACTCTCGCTGCACCTGCGCGATGATTTCGGCCATGCGACGGGATTCACTTGCCGGTAGCTCGCGCAGAGTCACCGGCGAAGAGGCAATCGATTTCTTAGGGGTAGTCGGAACGTCAGCAGTCTTTTGAGGCTGACGAAGCAGAAGCCCTGTGACTGCGCCACCTAGTACCAAGCCGGCCGCAGCCGCCACCCAGATGAGGCGATGAGACTGCGCGATGCTCACGGCTGCCGAGTGCTGAACCACGGCGCCGGATCCACGGGGCGCGCCGCTTGGCGGATCTCGAAATACAACTGTGGCGCAGGACGCCCGCCGGTGTCGCCGACGGCCGCGATCGTATCGCCTGCGACGACGGTATCGCCCACTTGGCGATAGAGCTGCTCATTGTGGCCATAAAGACTGAGGAAGCCGCCGCCATGATCAATGATCACGAGTAAACCTAAGCCTGCGAGCCAATCTGCGTATACGATTCGGCCGCGATACACCGCTCGTACCGGCGCGCCTCGCTCAGCACGGATCAGCACACCCTCCCACTTCATCGAACCAGCACGCTGCTGACCAAAACGAGAGACGATCTTCCCGGCTACCGGCCACGTGAGCTTCCCACGCATGCGGGCGAAGGGACTCTTGTTGTCACTCGGAAAACTGGGTGTCGCACGCCGAAGTTGCTGCAGTAACTTTTGAAGAGCCGCTTGCTCACGCTGCAGACGCTGCAAAGTAGCTGCGCGCTCTTTGGCTTCAACGTTCAATTGCGCCAAAACTGCGCCGCGCTGCTGGCGCGCCTTATCTAACTTGGCAACTTCCCCCGACTGCTCGCGCTCGAGACGGGCGATTCGCTCTTTTTCGCTCTCAAGGTCCCGCTCGAGAGCCGCAATCTCGGCGACTTTAGTTTCGATGGCAGCGAGTTGGTCGGCGCGAGCACGCCCGAAGTAAGCGTAGTACGACACGAGACGACCCGCCTTGGCGGGATCTTGTTGATTCAGCAACATCTTGAGCGGATCTTCCGGGCCGATCTGGTGCGCCGCGCGCATCTGCGCCGCCAGTTGCGCTCGCTCACTAGCCAACTCGGTTTCGCGTGCGCGCTTCTGCTCACCCAACTCCCGCAAACGCTGTTCGCGAGTCTGCCGTTCACCTTTCAGACGGCCGAGCACCACTCGGGCGGCCGAAGCAGATTGCTCAGCTTCGCGAAGACTTTTAGCCAGACGATCCTTCTCGGCAGCGTCCTTGGCGACCTGACCACGGATTCGCTCGATCTGCGAGCGCAGTTGCCGCAGTTCCGCCTCCGTTTTGGCCGCATTCTGCGCGAACCCTGCGGGCGCAGCCGCCAGCAGGGTAAAAAGCAACGAAAAACAAAGGGTTCGGCCGCGCATGCGGTGAAATTGTATAATCTCCCGCATGGAAAAGTTGCCGGAATACATCGCCACCCACCCGTGGTTGGTCGCGATGGCTGCGCTCGCCGCCCTGTTGGTGCTCGTTTACGAAATTCGCATCCGGCGTGACTCCTTCGCCGCGATTTCGCCTCAGGATCTGATCCGCCTGCAGAACCAGGGAGCTTTGGTGCTCGATATTCGTAAGCCGGAAGATCATGCGGCCGGCCATATCGCCGGATCACGCCAGATGGATTCGCACGAGCTCGTCAAAGCCAGCGACAGTTTGAAAAAGTACAAAGAGAAGCCGGTCGTGATCTATTGCTACTCGGGCAGTACCGGCGCGTCGGCCGCGCGTGTGTTGAACGGCCAAGGCTTCACCCAGGTCTTCAATCTGCGTGGCGGAATCGGTGGCTGGCAGACGGAAAACCTGCCCGTCGCTCGCGGGAAGAACAAAGCTTGATGGCGAAGGTCGTTATGTACGCCACAGGCTGGTGCCCTTACTGCGAACGGGCACGAGCTCTGCTTGCCCGTAAGGGCGTAGCTTTCGAAGAAATCGATATCGACGTGGCGTCCTCGCGCCGCGAAGAAATGATGACGCGTAGCGGTCGTCGTACAGTCCCGCAAATTTTCATCGGCGAGGTGCATGTCGGCGGTTGCGACGACTTGTATGCCCTCGACGCCCGTGGCGGTCTCGATCCGTTGCTTGCGTGAGCGTCAACGCCGTCCCCATCACACATACCTGAACTCATCGTCTTCCACAGAGGCTTATCGACATGGCTGATCCAAATCCGACTGCAGATGGCGTTGCCGGCACCGAAGCCGACCCGAACGCTCCCGAGTTTTCGCTGCAAAGCGTCTACCTCAAAGACTGTTCTTTCGAAGCACCGAAAGGTCCGCGCGTAGAGGGACAGTGGAATCCCAACATCAATCTCGAGCTCGATACGGCAACGGAAATTCTCTCGCCGGATCTGCGCGAGATCGTGCTGCGTATCAGCGTTACCGCCAAAAACGCCGATGCCACCGCATTTCTGGTCGAAGTTCAGCAAGGCGGTATCTTTGCTGTGCGTAATCTCGGCGAAGAAGATTATCGTCGTGCCGTTGCCAGCATCGGACCGAACGTGCTTTTCCCGTATGCGCGCGCACAGATCGCCAATCTCGTGACTCAAGGCGGCTTCCCGCAATTGTTGCTGCCTCCGGTGAACTTCGAACTGCTGTACGCGCGCTCACGCGCGGAGGCTGCCGAAGCCCAAGCGCAGGCCGCTCAACAACCGCTGAATAGCTGAAGACGATGACGGCCACGGGAACACCGCTGGCCGTACTGGGCGCTGGATCCTGGGGCACAGCCCTCGCGATCCAGTTCGCCCGCGCCGGCCACGAAACTCGCCTCTGGGCGCGTGATGCATCGCATTTGCAGGCGATGGCACGAGAGCGTCGCAACGCCCGATATTTGCCGGAAGCGCACTTCCCAGATCAACTACAAGTCGTTGATACCCTGAAGAACGCGATCGACGGGGCCCAAGACATTCTCGTCGCTGTGCCGAGCCATGCACTGCGATCCTTGCTCAAAGAATTAGCTCCCATCTTGCCGCCGGATGCGCGGCTGGCGTGGGCAACCAAAGGTTTCGAACTCGAAACCGGGTTATTACCGCATCAAGTCGCCCGCGAGGAACTCGGCTCGCAACGCGCTTTTGCCGTACTCTCAGGACCGACCTTCGCCCGCGAAGTCGGCGCTGGCTTACCGACGGCGATGACCATCGCAGCGACCGTGGAAGCCTTTGCCGTTTCACTGGCACAAAGCCTCTCGTCGGCCAATTTTCGCGCCTACACCTCTACCGATATCGTCGGTGTAGAAGTCGGAGGCGCCACCAAAAACGTGTTAGCGGTCGGCGCGGGCCTCGCTGATGGTCTTGGGTTTGGTGCCAACACACGCGTGGCACTGATCACGCGTGGCTTGGTCGAGATGACCCGCCTCGGTGTTGCGCTGGGCGCACAAAAAGAAACCTTCATGGGTCTCGCCGGTCTTGGCGATCTCGTACTGACGTGTACCGATGATCAATCACGCAATCGGCGCTTCGGTTTGCTCTTGGCGGCAGGCCGCAGTGTCGACGCCGCCTTGTCCGAAATCGGTCAGGTCGTGGAAGGCTATCTCGCCGCCCGCGCCGTGCGGCTCGTCGCACAACGGCACGGTGTCGACATGCCCATATGCGAAAGCATCTATCGCACGCTCTACGACGCTTTACCGCCGCGTGAAGTCGTTAAAAGTTTGATGTCGCGACCCATCAAAGCAGAGTTCGACTAGAGGGGTTCGCGAAGTCGTTTTGTCGCCAAGCTTCGTAAAGCACGAGTGCGACGGAGTTCGACAAATTAAGACTGCGGTTGCCCTCACACATCGGAATGCTCGCCATCGCATTTGAACCGAACTCGGATTTCAACTCGTCCAGCACCGCTATCGGCAAGCCGCGTCGCTCGGAACCGAAGATCATCACGTCACCGGGGTGCCAATCGATTTCGTCGTAGCGACCCGCGCCGCCCGTCTCGATAGCGATCCAGCGTTTAGTACCCGTTTGCGCCAAGGCGGCCCGGCACGCGGCGAAAGTCTCGTGGACGTGTACTGCTGCCATCCAGCGGTAATCAAGACCCGCGCGTCGCACCGATCGGCGATCGAGATCGAAACCGATGGGTTTGATCAAATGCAGATAGGCACCGGTGTTGGCGCAAAGCCGAATCACATTGCCGGTATTGGGTGGGATCTCCGGCTCGAACAACACGATATGGAACATGCGCGCATGGTAACGCCCTCACCCTATAATCGGCGCATGTCCAGCTCCGTTGCCGCCAGCCCCGCCGCCTCGCTGCGCTACCGCTTTCTCGGTCTCGACTTCGCCTCGCCCATCGTACTGCTCTCGGGCTGCGTGGGCTTCGGCGAGGAGTACACCCGCATCGAAGGCTTCTCCAACACCGACTGCGGCGGCATCGTTCTCAAAGGTACGACGCTAGAGCCACGGCTAGGCAATCGGCCACACCGAGTCTACGAAACTCCAATGGGGATGCTGAATGCGATCGGACTTCAGAACCCGGGCACCGACCATGTCGTCAGTCACATTCTTCCGACGCTCGATTTTAGCGAAACGCGATTCATCGCCAATGTATCCGGTTCGACCATCGAGGAATATGCCGAGGTCACACGACGCTTCGACGACTCTGCGATCGATGCGATCGAGATCAACATTTCCTGTCCTAACGTCAAAGAAGGCGGCGTGGCTTTTGGAAACTACCCGGAAATGTCAGCCCGCGTGGTCGCCGCCTGTAGAGCGGTAACCCGCAAACCCATCATCACCAAACTTTCGCCCAATCAAACGGATATCAAAGAAAACGCGCGGCTGTGCATCGAAGCAGGTAGCGATGGACTATCTGTGATCAATACGATCATGGGCATGGCGATCGATGCAAAAACCCGAAAGCCCATCATCGGCAACGTGCAAGGTGGGCTATCCGGGCCTGCGATCAAACCGATCGCGCTGCTCAAAGTGCATCAGGTGTACGACGTCGCGCGCAAGCACAACGTACCGATCATCGGCCAAGGCGGCATTACATCAGCGACGGATGCCATCGAATTTATCATCGCCGGCGCCAGTGCCGTGGGCGTCGGCACCTCGCTCTTCTACGATCCGATGAGCTGCAAGAAAATCAACGCTGGCATTGCGGATTATCTGCACGCCAACGGCTATTCGAACGTCACGGAGCTCGTGGGCTCGTTGCAGATTTGACGTAAACCGTCTGCGTCGGATAGGCGAACTCGATGCCATTGGCGGCAAAGTCTGCGTGGATGCGCTTATTCACCGCATCGACGATCTTCAAAAATTTGAGGCGCGCGCCAGCCGGATCGGGTACGTAGTACACGACCTCGAATTCGAGTGCTGAGGCACCAAACTGACGAAATACGCAGTACTCGAAGCGCGTCCCTGGTACGCCCGTGACGGCGGCTTCAACGAGGTTCGGCACCTGTTGCAATTTTTCTGGCGTGGTTTCGTACGCCACACCGAGGACGAATAAGGAGCGCCGCTCTGGCATACGGCCGAGGTTGCGGATACGACATTTGAGCATGTCGGCATTCGACAGCACGATCTGCTCACCCGAAAAGCTGCGCAAGCGAGTGCTCTTGACCCCGATTTTCTCAACCGTACCGTCGATGTCATCGATACGCAGCCAGTCACCGACCTCGAACGGCTTATCGAGCATGATCGACAACGACGCCAGCAAATCGCCAAGAATCGTCTGAACAGCTAACGCGATAGCAATGCCACCAACACCAAGACCTGCAACGAGCGCGGTGATGTTGACGCCGATATTATCGAGCGCGAGCAAGATCGCGACGGCAAAGATAACCACACGTGCGACGAAAAGACCGATATCGAGAGCGGCGTTCTCGGGTGCACCGCCCGTACGCCCCGCTGCTTGACGCTTACGTTGTTCGACGAAGAAGCCGGCTGCGGCAACGGCCCATAAGGCTGCCTGAAACCATCCGGCGAACACGATGACGCTGAGGGAGATACGATCGAGTCGCGGTGGCAACTCGAGAAACCGCATGGCGAAATAAAGAGCCACGACGAATAGAAACAGGCTTCGTGTGCGCTTGATCAACAACAACACGAGCTCGATCGAGGCGGCCTCGGTCAAACCGTGCAGCTTGCGCGCACGCGATAAAAGAAAAAGTCGCAGGAACGGTAAGACGGTGAAGGTGACGGCGAATGCCACAACCGCCAAAGCCCATTGGGACAGCGGGTTACCGTAGAAAACCTGATTCAGCCAGTCCATCGTCCAACCTGCCATCGATTACGCTGCTGCGTCGTCTGACCCCTCTGCAGCATACTCTTCCATGGCGAGTTCTTTAAGTTTGCGCGTCAACGTATTGCGCCCCCAACCGAGCAGCTTTGCGGCCTCTTGTCGATGGCCACTCGTGTGACGTAATGCCACGCGGATCAGCGTGCGCTCAAATTCAGGCAATGCGGTATCGAGCAGCGGCACGGCATCACGACGCAGCGACTCCGCTTCAGCCCACGCGGCCAAGGCTTGTGGCCAACCATCAGCGTCAGCTACGGCGCTCGCGCCACGAATCTCCGTCGGGAGATCTTCGAGACGAATCTCGCCACCCGGAGCTAACACGGTCAGTCGGCGACAGAGATTTACGAGTTCGCGCACGTTGCCGGGCCAAGCATAGGCCTCGAGTGCCGTACGAGCATCAGCAGCAATTCGCTTACGCTCTACGCCAAGTTCAGTCGCGGCGACGCCCAAATAATGTTCGAGCAGATCCGCTACATCCTCGCGTCGCGCACGCAAGGGCGGCAGTTCCATTCGAATGACGTTCAAACGATGAAATAAGTCTTCGCGGAAAAGTCCGCGCGCGACTCGATCTTCGAGATTTTGGTGCGTTGCTGCGATCACGCGCACATCGACACGAATCGGTGACTGACCACCGACCCGATAAAACTCACCCTCGGCAAGGACTCGTAGCAAGCGAGTCTGCAACCCCGTTGGCATATCACCAATCTCATCGAGGAACAGCGTGCCGCCGTCGGCTTGTTCGAAGCGACCACGGCGTAAGGCATCAGCACCCGTGAAAGCGCCTTTTTCATGCCCGAACAACTCAGACTCGAGCAGCTCAGACGGAATCGCCGACGTGTTGAGCGCGATGAAAGGCTTGCCTGCGCGCGGACTGTGCTCGTGCAAAGCACGCGCAACGAGTTCTTTACCGGTGCCCGACTCGCCAGTGATCAAGACGCTCACTGCCGAACGCGATAAGCGCCCGATAGCACGAAAGACTTGCTGCATCGCGGGTGCCTTACCCAATAACTCGGGCATCGGCGTGTCGTCACTACGGCCAGCGATGGGCTTGGCACCGCTCTCTGCAGCACGGCGCACGAGTTCGACCACTTGATCGATATCGAAAGGCTTCGGTAGATACTCGAAAGCCCCGCTCTCGTAAGCTGAAACGGCGTTGTCGAGATCGGCATGCGCCGTCATCACGATGATGGGCAACTGGGGACGTGTCTCGTGCAGACGGCGCACCAAATCGAGACCGGATAAACCCGGCATACGGATATCGGTGAGAAGAACATCGGGTGCATCACCGCGTAAAGCCTCTAGCGCGGGCTCTGCCGACTCGAACACTCGCGGCGTCATACCGCCACTTTTGAGTGCCCGTTCGAGCACCCAACGGATGGAGGCATCGTCATCAACCAACCAAACGCGCAGTGTAGAGTTCATGGTGAGCTCTCCAACGGTAGCAACATACGAAAGACGGTGCGCCCCGGTTCGCTTTCGAATTCGATAACGCCACCGTTTCGATTCACGAGCTCCTGCGAAACAGCAAGACCCAAGCCAGTGCCGTTTGGCCGTGCTGTCACCAGAGGAAAAAACAAACTGCTACGAATCGCATCTGGGACGCCTGGACCGTCGTCCAACACCTCGATACGCGCCGCCAAACGATGCCGTACTAGCCCAATATGCGCATGCGATACCGCTCGCGTCCGCAACACGACGCGTCCACTACCACCGACCGCTTGCAGAGCGTTGCGACTTAAATTGAGCAGTGCTTGAACCATCTGGTTGCGATCAAAACGCCCTTCCGGAACGCTCGGGTCGTAGTCACGTTCGATGATCACGTCATTGCCAGCCTCTGCTGTGATCAAACGAAACACGTGCTCACATACCTCGTGAATATTGAGCAACTCTTTCTGTGAAGGACGACTCGAGTGAGTCATCGTGTCAACGAGCGCCGTCAGGCGATCGGCCTCGGCAATGATGACATCGGTGTACTCGCACAATGCGGGGTCCGGCAACTGTCGAGCAAGCAACTGCGCCGCACCACGCAGACCACCGAGCGGATTCTTAACCTCGTGCGCAAGCTGTCGCGTCATCATGCGGCTACTCTCGAGTCGGGCGCGCAGCTCATTGTCACGGTTGAGTCGTGTGCGCGGTACAGCGTCGATCATCTCGAGCAACAAGCGACGTTGGCCGCTTGCGGTATCGATACGCGTAATACTTAGATCGACGATATGAGGTTCACGCGGTGTCCCTGCAGGTCGCAATGACAATTCAAATTCGCTGAAGGCTTCGCCGTGCTCCAATGCCCGAGTCAACAAACCCTGTAAACCGTTGGTGTCGGCAAAAAGTTCGATGAACAACTTGCCGCGTGCCTGATTGAGCCCGATCGCCATGAAGCCTTGAGCCGCCATATTGGCATGCAAGACGTGGAGACCGGCGTCGAGAAGAACGACGCCGGTCGCCAACGCATCGAGCAGTTCGGCGGAATCGTGATGCGCAGCGAACGACTCGAAGAGGCGTTCAGCGGCCATAGGCTCTGCTGCGCATCACGCAATCATCCTCAGCAGCTGTAGTACAGATCGAGCTCGACCGGATGAGTGCTCATCCGGAAGCGAGTAACTTCCTGCATCTTGAGGTTGATGTAAGCATCGATCACGTCGTTCGTGAAGACACCGCCGCGGGTGAGGAACTCGCGATCTTTGTCGAGGTGCTCGAGCGCCATATCAAGCGAGTGACACACGGTCGGAATGTGCTTGGCTTCTTCCGGCTCGAGATCGTAGAGATCCTTGTCGGCCGGATCGCCCGGGTGAATCTTGTTTTGAATACCATCGAGACCCGCCATCATCATCGCAGCGAAGGCGAAATAAGGGTTGGCAGAGGAGTCGGGGAAGCGCACTTCGATACGACGTGCCTTCGGATTCGCAACGAACGGAATACGAATCGATGCAGAACGGTTACGCGCCGAGTAGGCGAGCATGACCGGCGCTTCGAAGCCCGGCACGAGTCGCTTGTAACTATTGGTGCCGGCATTGGTAAAGGCGTTCAAAGCCTTGGCGTGCTTAATGATGCCGCCGATGTAGTAAAGCGCGAGCTCAGAGAGACCGCCGTACTTGTCACCGGCAAAGAGGGCTTTGCCTTCCTTCTGCAAAGATTGGTGCACGTGCATACCCGAACCGTTATCGCCAACGAGCGGCTTCGGCATGAAGGTCGCGGTCTTGCCGTATGCGTGTGCGACGTTGTGCACCGCGTACTTCAAAATTTGAACTTGATCGGCCTTCTTCACGAGGCCGCCAGGGCCGATGCCGATTTCGCATTGACCACCGGTTGCCACTTCGTGGTGATGCACTTCGACGGTTAGGCCGAGCTCTTCGCAGGCATTACACATCGAGTTACGAATATTTTGATATGCATCAACCGGCGGAACCGGGAAGTAGCCACCTTTGACGCCGGGGCGGTGACCCATGTTGCCTTCCGGATAGACCGTGTTGCTGTTCCAAGCACCCTGCACCGAATCGATGGCGTAGGACGAAGTGTGCATTTCGTTGGTCCAACGCACGCTGTCGAAAATGAAGAATTCGTTTTCTGGGCCGAAAGTCGCGCCGTCGGCGATGCCCGTGCTCTTCAAGTAGGCTTCGGCTCGCTTGCCGATCGAACGCGGATCGCGCTCGTAGCCCTGCATGGTGGCAGGCTCGATCACGTCGCAACGGATGTTGACGGTTGCATCTTCAAAGAAAGGGTCGAGCACCACCGTGTCGACATCCGGCATCAAGATCATGTCGGACTCGTTGATCCCCTTCCAGCCGGCGATCGACGAACCGTCGAACATTTTGCCGTCACGGAACAGGCCCTCGTCCACCGCCTTTGCCGGGATGGTGACGTGTTGCTCCTTGCCTCGGGTATCGGTGAAGCGCAGGTCGGCCCACTTCACTTCCTTGTCCTTAATCATCTGGATGACGTCACTGGCGGTGGTCATAGTCGCTCCGTACAAAAATCGGTGTATGGGAAACAAAACGCCCAATCTTGATGCAGAAAACGTGCCTGCACACTATTCTGCTGCACAGTCAAAGGCTTAGTTCGGCAGATCGGTCTTCAACGCAACCGATATTGCACCAAATTCGCGCATTATAAGCATATTTGCACTTAAATAGTGCGCAAGCGGCGGTCCCGTGTTGGAGGGCTATACTTATCAGCCATTACCGGCGCTGCTAACGACCCTTTCATGCCTCGTACTTTTCAAGAACTGATTTTTGCCCTGCAGCAGTACTGGTCGGACCAGGGCTGCGTCATTCTGCAACCGTACGACATGGAGATGGGGGCGGGGACCTTCCACACGGCGACCTTCCTGCGCTCGATCGGTCCGGAGCCTTGGAGCGCGGCTTACGTGCAGCCCTCGCGCAGGCCGACCGATGGGCGCTATGGCGACAATCCGTTTCGCTTACAGCGCTACTACCAATTTCAAGTAGTGCTGAAGCCCTCTCCGCTCGACATCCTCGATAAGTATGTCGGCTCGTTGAAGATGCTAGGTTTCGATCCGCTCACTCACGATATTCGCTTCGTCGAAGATAACTGGGAGTCACCAACGCTCGGTGCGTGGGGGCTCGGTTGGGAAGTGTGGCTGAACGGCATGGAAGTCACGCAGTTCACCTACTTCCAACAAGTCGGCGGCATCGATTGTCATCCAGTCACCGGTGAAATCACCTACGGGCTCGAGCGCCTTGCGATGTATCTACAAGGTGTCGACAGCGTATTCGACATCGTGTGGACCGATGGTCCGCGCGGCAAGGTCACCTATCGCGACGTTTATCATCAAAACGAAGTCGAACAGTCCGGTTATAACTTCGAACACGCCGACACCACTTCGCTGTTCCGTCACTTTGACGAGCACGAAGCCGCCTGCCAGCGCTTGTTGGAAGCGAAACTGGCGTTGCCAGCTTACGAGCAAGTGCTCAAAGCCTCGCACACCTTCAATTTATTGGATGCGCGACGCGCGATCTCGGTGACCGAGCGTCAAAGATTCATCTTGCGCGTACGCACACTGGCTCGGGGTGTTGCACAAGCTTATTACGAAAGCCGCGAGGCTCTCGGTTTCCCGATGGGCTCTGCTGCTGCGGAGGGTTCACGATGAACACCCGCGATTTTCTCTTCGAGCTCGGCACGGAGGAATTGCCACCGGTTGCTTTGCCCGACCTCGAGCGCGCACTAACCGAGGGGGTTCGCAACGGGTTGGCTGCCGCGGGTCTGCCGCACGGAGAGCTCGTCTCCTATGCCGCGCCACGACGACTCGCCATCCTAGTGCGAGATCTCGCTGACCAACAGCCCGAACAATTGCTCAAGCGCCGCGGCCCACCGGTCTCGGCTGCCTTTGATAAAACAGGCCAACCCACGCGCGCCGCGACGGCTTTCGCTGAATCCTGTGGCGTCAATATCGATTCGTTGGGTCGAGTCACCGAAGGCAAGGGCGAGTTTCTCTACTTCGAAGGCAGTAAACCGGGCGCTCCGACGAATTCTTTGCTGACAGCCATCGTTCAAGCGGCTCTCGATGCATTGCCGATCCCGAAACGCATGCGCTGGGGCGCGAGCCAAGCCGAGTTCGTGCGACCCGTGCACTGGGTGGTGTTGCGCTTCGGTGATGAAGTGCTCGATGCCACACTGCTCGATACTCGATCTGGTAGCACCACTCGCGGTCATCGATTTCATGCGCCTGGCGAGCTCTCATTACCGACGCCTGCCGATTACGCCAAAGTCCTGCGCGACTCGGGTCATGTCATCGCGCATTTTGGTGAACGTCGCGAACGTATCCGCGAACAAGTTGAATCGGCTGCGACACGTCTTGGGGGTCGCGCCGTATTCGATGATGCATTGCTAGACGAAGTGGCTGCGCTCGTCGAGTGGCCGGTACCTATCGAAGGTCGCTTCGACGACGAGTTCTTGGAGTTGCCGCGCGAGGTGCTGATCTCGACGCTGCAAGAACACCAACGCTACTTCCCTGTGGAAGATGCTGCGGGCAAGCTGACGCCTTGGTTCATTACCATCAGCAATATCGACAGTCGCGATCCATCGCGGGTGCGCGAAGGGAACGAACGCGTCGTTCGCCCGCGCTTGTCGGATGCCGCGTTCTTCCAAAAACAAGATCGTCGCGCTCCGTTGCGCAACTGGCGCGAAGGCTTGGATCGCGTCACCTTCCAAGCCAAGCTCGGTTCGATCGGTGACAAAGTTCGCCGTATCGCGACTCTAGCAAACGACATCGCTCCGCTCGTCGGTGGCCAATCAGGCTTGGCCGTGCAAGCGGCCGAACTTTGCAAATGCGATCTGCTCTCGGCGATGGTGGGCGAGTTCCCCGAACTGCAGGGAATCACCGGCGCCAACTATGCCGCTGCCGATGGCGAGTCCGCTGAAGTCGCTAGCGCTATCCGAGAACACTATTTGCCGCGTGGGGCGGGCGATGAATTGCCCTCGACTCCTAGCGGCATCGCCGTTGCGTTAGCGGACAAGCTCGACACACTCGCCGGCATCTTCAGCATCGGTCAAAAACCGAGCGGCACGAAAGATCCTTTTGCGCTGCGCCGCGCCGCCATTGGGGTGCTGCGAATTTTGCTTGAGCGTCGACTCGATCTCGATCTTGCCGATCTGGTTACCCGTGCCGTTGCGCTGCAACCTGTCAGCACGCCCGATACTCAAAGCGACGTGCTCGGCTTCATGATGGATCGCTTGCGTGCGATTCAACTCGAAGCGGGTCACGGCAGCGAGGCGTTCGATGCGGTGCAAGCCACGGGGACGACGAAGCCGGGTGATATTCAGTTGCGTCTCGAAGCACTGCAACGATTCCGCGAGCGGCCCGAGGCCGAGAGTCTGGCTGCTGCCAACAAGCGTATCGCCAATATCCTCAAAAAGACGGAAACCGGCTCGCTCGCATCGACGATCGATCCCGCCCTGCTGCGCGAATCTGCCGAACGCGACTTGGCTGCGGCTCTCGATGCGATTGCCGCTCCCGTCGCTCTGCATCTGAGCCGTGCCGAATATGACGCGGCACTGACCATGCTGGCGGGTTTGCGCCCGGCGATCGACGCGTTCTTCAACGATGTCATGGTGAATGATCCGGATGCGGCCTTGCGTGCCAATCGGCTGACGCTCGTGAACCGCGTTAGGACGCTGTTCGCCGGCGTCGCCGATTTGTCGCGTTTGCCGGGATGATCGCGCTACGCTCTCTCGTCTTCACGCTCTTCATGTTTGCGTGGACTTTGCTCTACGCCGTGTTCTTCGTCATCGCTGCGCCATTCGTACCGCTGCGTCGACGTTTCACCCTAGTCCAATGGTACGGGCGACGCATGCTAGACGGGCTGCGCCTGATCTGTGGCTTGCGTTTCGAAGTCCACGGTATCGACAACATTCCTGTCGAGCCACATATCGCTTATTGGAAGCATTCCTCGGCTTGGGAAACGTTTGCGCAATTTTTGATCGGCCCGCCCAAAGTCATCGTGCTCAAGCGCGAACTGATGTACATCCCCTTCTTTGGTTGGGGGCTCGCGTTACTGCGCTCCATCCCGGTGGATCGCGGAGCGGGCGCTTCGGCCGTCAACCAAGTTGTCCAACGCGGCACCGACAGGCTCCGTGAAGGCCTGTCTATCTTGATCTTTCCGGAGGGTACGCGGGTCGCCGCGGGTGAAACGCGTCGTTATGGCGTCAGTGGCGCGCTCCTCGCGAGCCGCAGTGGCTATCCGATCGTACCGATCGCGCACGATGCCGGGTATTACTGGGCCCGTCGTGGTCTATTAAAAAAACCCGGAACGATTCGAGTCATCATCGGCGCTCCGATCACTACCGCCGGACGAGACCCGCGCGACATCAACGACGAAGCGCAGCGTTGGATCGAAGAGACACTACGCCAATTGCCCTCGGCATCTCTCTCAAAAGGAGCCTGATCCGATGCGTCGAAGACAATTCATGGGCCGCCTCGTCTCTCTGGGTGTGGCGGCGGCGATTGCGCACAACTTCGAGAGAGCGCAGGCGAACACCTTCAAAATCAGTACCGATGTCGACCCGACAGAGTTGTCTATTGCGGCACTACAAAATCTGTATACGAAAGGCTTCACCAGTGAGGCGTTCGTGGCAGCGTATCTCGCCTGCATTCAAAAAGATGACTCTCTTTATCGTTCAGTCATCGCAGTCAACCCAAACGCCATCGCAATTGCGCGCGGCTTGGATCTCGAACGAAGCTCGGGTCGTAGCCGTGGTGCACTACACGGTGTACCCATTCTGCTCAAAGACAATATCGAATCGAGCGATCCGATGCCGACGACGGCTGGGTCACTCGCACTCGCGCGCTCACAAGCCACTCGCGATGCCGATCTCGTTGCGCGACTGCGTGCTGCAGGGGCGGTGATCCTCGGCAAGACCAACTTGAGCGAGTGGGCGAACTTCCGCTCCACTCGCTCGATGAGTGGGTGGAGTGCCATTGGCGGACAAACCGGTAACGCCTATGACCCGAAGCGCAACCCTTCGGGCTCAAGCTCGGGCTCAGCAACCGCTGCAGCACGCAGTTTCTGCACCGTCGCCATCGGCACGGAAACGGACGGTTCTATTTTGTCGCCGGCCGCGCTTAACGGAATCGTCGGATTCAAACCCACTCAAACGCGAGTCAGTGGTCGCGGCGTGATACCGCTTTCGCCACGTCAGGATGTCGCAGGCCCCATGGGACGTAACGTGGCCGACGTCGCGATCGTGGCGGCGTCTCTTTTTGATCAGTCATTCGAAATTGCCCCCATTTTGTCGGCCCGCGGCGATCAGTTGAAAGGCAAGCGTGTCGGTTGGTGGCCAGGCTCACCCAACCTGCGTCCTGATGTGCTCGTGCGGTGCCATCGCGTTCGCGATCTGATGGTCGAGAATGGCGCCGATCTCGTCGAGCTCACTCTACCGACAGGTCTGCAGCAATTTGGCGCTGCTGAGTTTCTCGCCTTACTGTACGAATTCAAACACGCGATCAACGCCTATTTAGGCGATCTTGAACCCGCACGTCGTGAGGTGCAGTCACTCGAAGGCTTGATCGAGTTCAATCGACGCGAAGCGGCGCGCGAAATGCCCTTCTTCGGGCAAGAAATATTCGAACAATCGGTTGCGTGCGGCCCATTGACAGAACCTCGCTACCTCGACGCCGTGAAATCACTGAAGCAATCGGTCGATATCGATGGGCTCGCCGCCTTGTTTGCGGAGTTGAAACTCGATTTGATCGTCGCTCCTGGCAGCGGTCCCGCTGAACTCATCGACCCGATTTGGGGTAACCGACGCGACACGGGTGGTTCGTCGCTCGGATCAGCGGCTGCCGTGGCGGGCTACCCGAGCCTGACTTTGCCCATAGGCCTCTTGCGCGACATGCCTATCGGTCTAACCCTCGTTGCACGCCGCAATGAGGATGCTGCTTTGCTCCAACTTGCAGGAGCGATCGAAGCAGCTACTAACGGCAGGATTCCGCCTGAAAAAAATCCAAGGGCGCGCTAGGATCATTCCTTGGGGGAACCAGTAGGAGTTTTGATATGTCGATCAAAGTGATGGTGGCCGATAGCGCGCATTTGCACGTCTTTTCGATGGCCAAGGCCCGAGCCAAACTCGAGAAGATCGCAACGTTCGCTAACCCGTTTGCGATCAAACACGAGCGTGATGCCGGTGCGGACAAACCGGGTCGGGGTCTCTCTCGCGCCGCAGGTCGCCGAACCGCGCTTGAGGGTCGTACCACCCTCAAACAACAGGCTGCCGATCAATTTGCACGGATGGTAGCGAAAACCGCCTCAGCAGCCTTGCGTGATGCCGAAACGACCGGACTCGTACTCGTCATGGCGCCGCGCTTCATGGCGATGGTCGATGAGCATCTGCCCAAGACCGCCGCCAAAAAAATCACGGCTCGTATCAAACGCGATTTAGTGGATGTACCGAGACTCGATTTGCAACGCCGCGTCAACGCGAGTCTGATGCCGTAAGTTCCCGCACGCGTGGCATCGATGATGCTGCGCCAAGACGAGACACTGCAACGGAGGCGGCTTGGCTTGCTCGTCGAGCCGCCTCTGGCAGTACCTGACCTAAGGCGATGCCGGCAGCCAACACTCCTGTGAAGCAGTCGCCAGCCCCTGTCGTATCGACCACGGTCGCAGGTGTTGCAGGGATCGCTTGTTCGGTCGAATGCGTAAAAAGCCAAGCGCCTTGCGCACCCAGAGTCACGATCAAAGCTTGCTGCGGTCGCTGTAATAGCCGAGGTGCAAGACGCCGAACTTGCGCAACACTCAATGCGTCGGGTTGACCCAGGTAATGACCGAGTTCGGTTTCATTCATGACGATGACATCCGCGAGCGGCAACAACCGCTCGCTACCTGCAATGGCAGGCGCGGTGTTGAGCACCCGGCAACCTCCCGCCTGGCTTGCCGCTTCGAAAAAAGCCTCGATCGTCTCGATGGGCGTTTCCAGCTGAGCGAGATACACGATCGCTTCAGGTAGATCGCGAACGGCATCCGCCGCGCTCAAACTCGCATTCGCGCCGGCGTGTACGACGATGCTGTTTTCACCCGAGGCGGCGAGCGTCACTTGCGCAAGACCCGTCGGCTCACCCACACGCATCTGAACGCGTGTCGTATCGACGTTTTCGACACGCAATAGATCTGTCAAAGAATGACCATGGGCATCATCGCCAACAGCACCGATCATGGCGGTCGGAATACCCATACGCGCACAAGCGATCGCTTGATTGAGTCCTTTACCACCGGCCGATTGTTGGTAGCGTAGACCCATCACCGTTTCGCCCGGCAACGGCAGTCTTTCGACCTGCACGAGCAGGTCCATATTCAAACTACCGCAGACGACGACGTCGCTCATTTCAGCAGCGTCGGAGTGGAGTCGGCCTCGAGTAATCCAACCTCACCATAGACGGTGAGCTTTTCGCGGGTATCGGCGATATCCATATTGCGCAAAGTGAGTTGGCCGATGCGATCGTCGGGGCTAAACATCGCCTCACCCTTTTCCATGGTGAGTCGTTCGGGGTGATACGTCAGATGGGGGCCGCGCGTATCGATGATCGAATAATCGTTGCCGCGTCGCAGCTCGAGCGTCACTTCTCCGGTGATCGCACTGGCTACCCAACGTTGTGCGCTCTCGCGCAACATCAAGCATTGCGGATCAAACCAACGACCTTGATATAGCCATCTTCCGATACGACGTCCGTTCTGACGGTATTGCTCGATGGTGTCTTCGTTATGGATCGCCGTCACGAGGCGCTCGTAAGCGATGAACAGTAACGCCATACCGGGCGCTTCGTAGATACCGCGGCTTTTCGCTTCGATGATGCGATTTTCGATTTGATCGCTCATACCAAGGCCATGGCGACCACCAATACGATTGGCTTCTTCGAAAAGCGAGAGCAAATCGCCGAAGCGCTGCCCATTTAGTGTGACAGGCTGACCTTGCTCGAATCCGATGGTGCAGCGCTCTCGTTGGATTACCACTTCGTCGCGCCAGAATGCGACACCCATGATGGGCTGCACGATGTCGATACCACGATCTAAAAATTCGAGATCTTTTGCCTCGTGGGTTGCACCGAGTAAGTTCGAATCAGTCGAGTAGGCTTTCTCGGCGCTCAACCGGTAGTCGAGTCCGGCAGCTTGCAGATAGGCCGACATCTCGGCGCGTCCACCCAGTTCGTCGATGAAACGCCGATCGAGCCACGGCTTGTAGATTCGCAATTGGGGATTGGCTAACAACCCGTAGCGATAGAAACGCTCGATGTCGTTTCCTTTGTGAGTGCTGCCGTCACCCCAGATATGAACATCGTCTTCTTGCATAGCAAGTACGAGGGCGGTACCGGTAACGGCACGACCAAGTGGCGTGGTGTTGAAGTAAGTGCTACCGGCCGTCGTAATATGAAAGGCACCACACCGAATCGCTGCGATGCCCTCGTTGACGAGTTGATGGCGACAGTCGATAAGTCGCGCGTGGACGGCGCCGAGCTCGATCGCTTTGCGAGGAATCGATTCGTAGTCGGTCTCGTCCGGTTGGCCAAGATGAGCGGTGTAGGCGCAAGGCAGCGCGCCGTGCGCGCGCATCCAGTGAACCGCAGCGCTCGTATCGAGGCCGCCCGAGAAAGCGATCCCGACTCGCTCGCCGGTAGGCAGAGATTGCAGAATGGTGGTACTCACGCCTGCATCTTACCGGGGTTAACATGTGCCTGAGGAGGCAAGGATGCTCAAACACTGGCGAGATTTATTCGGGGCCGTTCAAACCGCGACGAGCGGAACGACAGCGCGCGACGAGCATCGACTGCAGCTCGCGACAGCGGTGTTGCTGATCGAGGTCATGCAATCCGACTCCGGCGCCAGCGACATCGAGCTCGCGACGGTCGAGCGTTTGTTGCAAGCGCACTTTGACTTGACCGCCGACGAACTTGGGCCATTGATGTCGCTCGCACGCTCTAGGCAGGAAGCCGCGCACGATCTGCACACCTTCACCTCGCAATTGCACGCGGCGTTCGACGCGACAGAAAAGCAGCGAATTTTGGAGATGTTCTGGCAGGTCGCGTATGCCGACGGCAAGCTCGATGACCACGAGCACCATCTCATGCGCCGACTCGGCGATTTGCTACACGTGGGCCACGCAGCGTTTATCGGCACCAAGCTGCGAGCGGCCGCCGCACAGGGTGCGCGCGACAAATCCAACGACTAACAAAAAGATCAGACGTCTAGGTTCGCAACCGACAGCGCGTTCTTTTCGATGAACTCGCGACGGGGCTCGACTTCGTCGCCCATGAGTGTCGTGAAAACCTCATCGGCTGCCACGGCGTCTTCGATGCGTACTTGCATCAAGCGGCGAGTCTCTGGGTTGATGGTCGTTTCCCAAAGCTGATCGGGATTCATCTCACCGAGACCCTTATATCGCTGGATCGTTTGCCCACGCTTAGCGTGCTCGAACAACCAATCGATGGCTTGCTTGAACGAGCCGATCTCGTGACGTGATTCGCCACGTTTGACGTAGGCGCCCTCTTCGATAAGGCCGGCGAGCGTGCGGGATAACTCGGCGATACGCTGATATTCAGGCGAATCGAAAAAGTCGCGCGTCAAGTGGCGATCGAAACGACTACCGTGCTCATCTTTTGTCACGTGCAGACGAGCGATGCCGCCACCTTCAGCGGCGGGCTGCAAATCGATCTGGTATCGGGCAGCGCCGTCGGCGACCTGGTTTAAACGAGACAACAACTGCAGGGTCCAAGCACCCAGTGCCGCAGGATCGTCGAAAGTCGCGCGGCTGATCACGGGGACGTACAGCAACTGTCCGAGCAAACGCTCGTCGTAGCGACGAGCCCAACGGCTGATGATGCCCTGTATTTCGACGTACTGTCGCGCCAGCGTCTCGAGTCCGGGACCACGTAACGGCGGTGCCGCGGGATTCACGAATAATTCAGACTCATCGAGCGCGGCATTAAGCAGCATCGCGTTCAGTTCGACTTCGTCTTTGACGTACATCTCTTGCTTACCGCGCTTTACTTTGTAGAGCGGCGGTTGAGCGATGTAGATGTGGCCGCGTTCGATCAACAGTGGCAGCTGCCGATAGAAGAACGTTAGGAGCAAGGTGCGGATATGACTACCGTCGACATCCGCGTCGGTCATGATGACGATGCGGTGATAACGCAATTTGTCGATGTCGAATTCATCACGGCCAATGCCGCAACCGAGCGCAGTGATCAATGTGCCAACTTCTACGGACGACAGCATTTTGTCGAAACGCGCTTTCTCGACGTTCAGAATTTTGCCCTTCAACGGCAAGATCGCCTGAGTACGCCGATCACGGCCCTGCTTGGCAGAGCCACCGGCCGAGTCACCCTCGACGATGAACAGTTCGGAGAGCGCTGGGTCTTTTTCTTGGCAGTCGGCGAGCTTTCCAGGCAAACCCGCGATATCGAGCGCACCCTTACGACGCGTAAGCTCGCGCGCTTTGCGCGCCGCTTCACGCGCCCGTGCGGCTTCAATGATTTTGCTGGCAATGGCTTTGGCTTCTTGCGGTTTCTCGAGTAGGAACTCCGAGAACTTCGCGGCCATCGCCGTTTCAACGACGCCCTTCACTTCCGAAGACACCAATTTGTCTTTGGTCTGTGAAGAGAATTTCGGGTCTGGCAACTTCACCGACAAGATCGCGGTTAGGCCTTCGCGCGCATCGTCACCGGTCGTCGGTACTTTTTCGCGCTTGGCGATACCTTCTTTTTCGATGTAATCGTTGAACGTGCGCGTCAACGCCGCACGGAAGCCGGCGAGGTGGGTTCCACCGTCTTTTTGAGGAATGTTGTTCGTGTAGCAAAACATCGACTCTTGATACGAGTCGTTCCATTGCATCGCGACTTCCACACCGATCGGACCTTCTTGGGTGCGGAAATGAAATACTTGTTCGTGAATCTGCGTCTTTGAACGATTCAGGTGTTTGACGAAGGCTTGTAAGCCGCCTTCGTGTTGGAACACCTCACTTCTCTCGTCGCGCTCGTCGATCAACTCGATACACACACCCGCGTTAAGGAACGAGAGTTCGCGCAGTCGCTTGGCGAGAATGTCGTAGTCGAAAGAAATATTCGTGAAGATTGAGGCGCTCGGTTTGAAACGAACGCTGGTGCCCGTGCGATCGGTCGTACCCACTTCGGCGAGCGGCGCAACAGGCTCGCCTAGACGATATTCCTGTTTGTGCAGTTTGCCGCCGCGATGAATCGTCAGATGCAACACATCGGACAGCGCGTTGACCACGGAAACACCGACGCCGTGCAAACCACCCGAGACTTTATAGGAGCTATCGTCGAACTTACCGCCCGCATGCAGCACGGTCATGATGACTTCTGCAGCGGAACGCCCTTCTTCGGCGTGAATATCAACCGGAATGCCGCGGCCGTTATCCTCGACCGAGACCGACTCGTCGGCATGAATAGTGACCACGACGCGGTCGCAATGACCCGCTAGCGCCTCGTCGATCGAGTTGTCGACGACCTCGAAAACCATGTGATGTAGACCGGTGCCGTCATCGGTATCACCGATGTACATGCCGGGTCGTTTTCGAACGGCGTCAAGACCCTTTAAGACCTTGATTTTACTGGAATCGTAGACGTCGGCTTCGGTCATGGAATAGCCCGGATAACAGATGCGAAATCATACCTGAAATACCCTTCCCTGTTCCACGTGAAACAGGGTTTCAGGCTCACCGAATAGTCGAAAATCTTTCTCGAGTGCAGTCACGATAATTTGGGTTTCAAGTTGACGTACGCGACCAATGAAACGCTCTAGGCGGCTTTGATCGAGTTCTGCTGACGGGTCATCCAACAGCACGGTGGGTCTTAGGTCATGTTCCTGTTTTAGGAACTCCAGTTGGCAGAGACTTAAGGTCACTGCCGCGAGCTTTTGCTGTCCTCGCGATAACACCTCTCGCGCTGCTCGCCCCTTCACGCGGACGCTGACATCGGCACGATGAGGACCCACGGTCGTTGTACGGCGATCTCGATCGCGGCTAAGTTGTGCGGCCAACGAATCCGCCAAGCTCGCACTTCGATCCCAACCCGGTAGAAAACTGAGCGTCACTTCGAGCCCGACCAACTCTTCCGCCATGTGGGACCAATAGGGAAGCAAGGAAGTCAGCACCCGCTCTCTCGCGGCGGTGAGGATCTCGCCTTCCCGCGCCAACTCCTCGTCCCAAACCGATATGGGCCCGGAACCTGTTTTGAGTACGGCATTCCGTTGTAGCAAAGCCCGCTGGTATCGACTCCAAGCAGAGGCAAAACCAGGTTCCACGTGGAACACAGCCCAGTCCAACCATCGCCGGCGTCGGGTCGCGCTGTCCTCGATGAGTTTATGCGCGTCTGGATCGATAATTTGGGTGGGAAAGGCCAGCGGAAGCTCAGATAGGCTGCGGATATTTTGTCCGTTCAGGCGTCCCGTCGTGCCGGTACGCTGATCACCCCCTTTACGGACCTCCACACCCAGCTGGTGTGTGCCTAGGGGGTGGGACACACGCCCTACGACACGGCTCACCCCGTGGCTGTGTCGGATGAGACGCTCATTCAGGCGGGTGCGAAAGGAACGGCCGCGACCTAACAGGTAAATCGCCTCGAGGATGGACGTCTTGCCGGCACCATTGGCACCGTAAATCAAGGTGGTCCCGGAACCGAAGGCCAACTCGGCGTTTTCGATACAGCGGAGATCTTGGACGGTCAGCTCCGCCAGAGCCATCGGCGATCAGAGCCTCATGGGCATGACGACATACTTGGCGCCGTCGGCTTCTGCGGCCGTGATCAAACAGCTGCTATTAGCGTCGGTCAGGGCGAAATTGACGTGTTCGGTATCGATCGCCGACAACGCTTCGAGCAGATAGGTCACATTGAACCCGATCTCGATTTCTTCGCCGCTGTAATTGACCTCAAGTTGGTCTTCCGCCTCTTCTTGCTCCGGATTGTGGGCCTGGAGCGTCAGCAAGTTCGGTTTGATGTTGAGACGAATGCCGCGATACTTTTCGTTCGACAAAATCGCCGTACGTTGCAAACTTTGGCGCAAAATGCCGCGATCTGCGTCGATCACGCGGTTTGCATTACTCGGAATGACACGACCGTATTCGGGGAATCGACCGTCAATCAGCTTCGAAGTGAAGCGAATATCGCCGATCTGGCAGCGAACATGGTTAGTTCCGATCGAAAATTCGACCTCTCCCTCTTCGCCGAGCATCCGTTGCAACTCCAGGACGCCCTTTCTTGGCAAGATCACCTGCTGCTTGCCGGTCACGCGCTCTGTCAGTGTTGTTTCGCACAGCGCGAGTCGGTGGCCGTCCGTCGCGACGGCGCGCAATTTCCCGCCTTCAGACTCGAGCAACATGCCGTTGAGGTAGTAACGGACGTCTTGCTGCGCCATTGAAAAGTGCGTTTTATCGATCAGGCGACGAAACGCTGCCTGAGGCAGCTTTAACACTTGTTGCGGATTGATTTCGTCGATCACCGGAAACTCGGCCGATGGCAGCGTCGAGAGCGTGAATCGACTGCGACCAGCTCGAACGACGACTCGATCCGCTTCACTGGTGAGAGTCACCGATACGCCTTCCGGGAGCGATCGTAAGATATCGAGCAGTTTGCGCCCCGGCACCGTGATATCGCCCGGTGCGCCCACGGTGATTGTCACTGAACTGACAAGCTCGACCTCCAGGTCCGTCCCCGTCACGCTCAGGCGGTTATTCCGCGCGCTGAGCAACACGTTGGAAAGCACCGGCATGGTCTGGCGCCGTTCGACCACTCCGATCACGTTTTGGACCGGTCCGAGAATCTCTTCGCGAGTGGCTGTGACTTTCATATATAGGTTTTTAAGATTTAAGAATTCAGATAGTTACGATTATAGGTGTTGTGGATAAGCGAATAACCCCGATAAAACCAGAAAAATCAGTAAGTTGCAGACAATCTAGTTGTGTACCGGGGTGCTCATATCCCACGAATTCCCTGTGCGTCGATTGTGAATGATTTTCGCCTTCGAAAACATCCACAACTTATGAACCTCAACCTGTCAGGGTTCTCAACAGGTTTGAATAATCTTCCCCGATGCGTTGCTCCGTTTCGCGTAGCGCCTTGATACGACGACAGGCGTGCAAGACGGTCGTGTGATCACGGCCACCGAAGGCATCGCCGATCTCGGGCAAGCTGTGTTGTGTCAGTTCTTTCGCCAGCGCCATCGCGATTTGCCGCGGTCGTGCAACCGACCGACTACGACGCTCTGACAACAAATCCGAGACGCGCACTTTGAAGTAATCGGCGACCGTCTTTTGAATGTTCTCGATGGTGATCAATCTCGCCTGCAACGAGAGCAAATCTTTGAGCGCTTCTTTGGCGAAATCGACCGTGATCGCCTGCCCGGTAAACCGCGCGTTGGCGATCACGCGGCGCAAAGCACCCTCTAGTTCGCGAACGTTCGAACGGATGCGCTTAGCGATGAACAACGCAACCTCCTGCGAAATTGCAGCGCCAGCGGCCTCTCCTTTACTGATCAAAATAGCAGCGCAGGTTTCGAGTTCTGGTGGCTCGATCGCCACCGTCAAACCCCAGCCGAAGCGTGATTTTAAGCGCTCTTCGAGCCCGTCGACTTCTTTCGGATATCGATCGCAAGTCAAAATAACTTGCTGCTGACCTTCGAGCAACGCATTGAAGGTGTGGAAGAATTCTTCCTGGGAGCGCTCTTTTCCCGCGAAAAACTGGATGTCATCGATCAACAACGCATCGAGTGATCGATACGCTGCTTTGAATTCGTTCATCTGGTTGTGCTGCAGCGCTTTGACCATGTCGCTAACGAAGCGTTCTGAATGAACGTACGCGATTCGCGCATCTGGTTTGCGCGCGAGAATGGCGTGTCCCACCGCGTGCATCAGATGAGTTTTGCCAAGCCCTACACCACCATAGATGAAGAGCGGGTTGTAAGCCTTACCTGGATTTTCACCCACCTGCTGTGCGGCGGCTTTGGCGAGCTGATTGCTTTTGCCAACCACGAAGGTGTCGAAGGTGGAATCCGGATTGAGTCGCGCTCCAACGATAAGACCAGCAGGTCTCGATGTCGGCAAGGCCGCGGCCGGATTTGGCGCCACCATCGGCACCGTTTCGGGTTTCGCACCGACTTGGACGGTGACGATAGGCGCTTGACCGGGCATCGCGTTTTGCAGCCAAACACCGATCCGCGGCAGCAGATTGGCGTTGACCCAATCGACGGCGAACCGGTTCGGCGCCAGCAGCTTCAAGGAACCATCGCCCTCGATCGCCTGCAAAGGGCGAACCCAGGTGTTGTATTGAGCTTCAGGGAGCTCGCTTTCCAGCGCTTGCGCGCAGCGAGCCCACAGCGAGTGGTCCACGGGGCAAACCTGCCTGTGATACGAATCGTTAAGGGGATGGAGAGAATATACCGGCAGGCGTGCCTGTGGATATCTCGGAATTGGCTTGACACTCGCGGTGGGGCTGCTTACCCTCTGCGGCCTTTTTTCGGTGACGCCAGTATGAAACGCACCTATCAGCCCAGCAAAGTCCGCCGCGCCCGAACCCACGGTTTCCGTGCCCGTATGGCCACGGCCAACGGTCGTAAAATCCTGTCGCGTCGTCGCGCCAAGGGTCGCAAGAAGCTGATCCCCTGATTCGGGACGCAACGCCTGCGCCTGTTCGGTTGCGGTTTCCTGCCGCCAACCGAGTTCTCCGTAAAGTCGACTTCGAATCTGCCTACCGGCAGGGACGTCGCCACGGAAACCCATTATTCAGTCTGGTCATTCGTCAAGCCGCGACAGCCGTTCCGCGGCTCGGGATGGCCATCGCGGCAAAAACCGTCGGAAATGCCGTCGCCCGTAACAAACTTCGTCGCATAATTCGCGAGTCGTTCCGACACGCTCAGCATCGGTTACCGGCCGCCGACTACATCATCGGCGCGCGGGCGGCAGTGCGAGGCGCGTCGGCACAATCGATACGCGAGAGTCTCGAGGGTCTTTGGACACAGGCAGCAAAATGGTGCGCCGCATCCTCCAAATCCTAGTTCGAGCGTATCAACTCATCGTGAGCCCGTTGTTGGGACCACGTTGTCGGTTTTATCCGACCTGTTCGCACTACGCGCTCGAGGCTCTCGATACGCATGGTGCTTTGCGGGGCAGCTGGCTAACTCTTAAACGAGTTGGTCGTTGCCATCCTTTTTGTGAAGGCGGTTACGATCCCGTTCCGCCGCCGATAGAGAAGAGATCGACGTGACTTCGACCAATGCCCGCATGTTCCTGTGGCTCGGCCTCGTGCTCGCGCTGTGGCTTAACTACGAAACCTGGCAGCGTGATTACGCTGTTTTGCCGCCACCAGCGGTCACCACCACTCCGGCTCCGAGTGCTAACGAGGTGACGGGTCTCGCAGCCAGCGTGCCGCAAGCAGCGATCCCAAGCGCCGGTGACGCGAGCTCGAGTTCTGCCGCTGTTGCTGCGGCCGTCGAAGCGCCGAGCGCGCCAGCGGCTCCGACCTCGGCTGCAAGTACAGTCAAAGTGGTCACCGACGTCTTGAACGTCGAGGTCTCGTTGCGTGGCGGTGACCTCGTCGTCGCCGATCTCACACAGTACCCACTCGTCAAAGGTGAAGACACGCGTGTCCGTCTGCTCAACACCAATCCTTCGCAGTTCTACTTATTGCAGACTGGGTTGACGGGCGCCGCAGGCGAAACGAGACCGACTCATCTTGCCGATTTTGAGGCGGCGCAAACAGAGTACCGATTGTCTGACGGCGCTGACGAATTACGCGTTCCGCTCGTTTGGCGTGATGCAGAGAGCGGCGTTACCGTTACGAAGACCTACGTATTTAGGCGCGGTCAATATCGTATCGATCTTCGTTACGACGTAGAGAATGCCGGCGCGAGCGCTTGGCGTGCAGCTTCGTATGCCCAAATTTTACGTAACGATCCGCCGGTCGAGCGCTCGATGTTCTCGGTCGAGAGCTACGCTTTCCAAGGGCCGGCTTTTTATGACGGCGTCAAATACGAAAAACTCGATCGCGAGGATTCGGAGGATCGCGCTTTATCGCGCGACATCCAAGGCGGTTGGATTGCCGGCATGCAGCATCACTTCGTGAGCGCCATCGTTCCATCCGGCAATGCTTCGTATCGTTACACGATCAAAACTGACGGTAACCAATATCTTCTCTCCACGACTGGACCCTCGGTGACGGTCGCGCCGGGCAGCGGAGCGACGTTCGAAGAAACGCTGTTCGTCGGTCCGAAGTTGCAGGTGCAACTGGAGCAAGCCGGTCCGCGACTCGATCTCGTCGCGGATTACGGCATGCTGACGTTGCTTGCTAAACCGCTCTTCTGGTTACTTGAGCAAGCGCACAAGCTCACCAGCAACTGGGGTTGGGCGATCATCATCGTCACGTTCTTGCTGAAGCTCGTGTTCTATCCATTATCGGAATCGTCAGGTAAATCCATGGCAAAGATGCGCGTGCTGGGCCCGCGCATGAAGAATCTGCAGGAAACCTACAAAGACGATCGCGAAAAACTCGGTCGCGCGATGATGGATCTCTACAAGCGCGAGAAGATCAACCCACTCGCTGGTTGTTTGCCGATCCTCATTCAAATGCCCGTGTTTTTTGCGTTCTATTGGGTGTTGCTCGAGAGCGTCGAGATGCGACAGGCGTCTTTCGCGTTCTGGATCCAGGATTTGTCGTCGCGCGATCCGTTCTTCGTATTGCCGATCATCATGGCAGGCGCCATGTTCGTGCAGTACAAGTTGAATCCCACACCGCCTGATCCGGTGCAAGCCAAAGTATTCATGATTCTGCCGTTCATCATGAGTGCGACCTTTGCCTTCTTCCCGGCTGGTCTCGTGTTGTACTGGGTCACAAATACCCTGCTCTCGATTGCGCAGCAGTGGAATATCAATCGCCGGATCGAGGCTGAGGCCAAGAAAACGCGAGCGGGGTGAGCATTACCGCACGTGACACCATCGCAGCGATCGCGACCGCAGCCGGTCGCGGCGGTGTGGGCATCGTGCGCGTCTCCGGGCCTCTAGCGAGACACATTGGCGAGAACATCCTCGGTCGGGAGCTCCCGCCGCCTCGACAAGCCATGTTACTGGCGTTTCGCGATGCGGGGAGTTCAACTCTCGATGAGGGTCTTACGCTCTGGTTTCCTGCACCGCACAGCTACACCGGTGAAGACGTGCTGGAATTGCAAGGACACGGTGGTCCCGTCGTGCTCGAGATGTTGCTCGCGCGGATCGTTGAGCTCGGTGCACGTCGTGCCAAGCCCGGTGAATTCACCGAGCGCGCCTATCTCAACGATAAACTGGATCTTGCTCAGGCCGAAGCCGTTGCCGACTTGATCGACGCGGGGTCTGTTGCCGCGGCACGTGCCGCTGTGCGCTCTTTGCAAGGCGAGTTTTCGCGTCAGGTTCACGGTCTCGTCGAAGCTTTGATCGAACTGCGCATGTGGATCGAAGCCGCGATCGATTTCCCTGAAGAAGAAATCGATTTTTTGGCCGACACGGCACTCGTCGCACGACTCGATGCGCTACAACAGCGATTTTCCGATGTGACTCGCAGTGCCCAACAAGGTCGTCTACTGCGCGATGGGATGACGGTGGTCATTGCCGGTAGGCCCAACGCGGGCAAGTCGAGCGTATTGAATGCGCTAGCGGGCTATGAAGCGGCCATCGTGACGCCTGTTGCTGGTACCACTCGGGACGTACTGCGTGAGCACATCGCGATCGACGGCATGCCCTTGCACATACTGGACACTGCCGGTCTTCGTAGCACGGCCGATGTCGTCGAGGCCGAGGGGATTCGGCGAGCACGTGCCGAAATCGCCAAAGCCGATCGAGTCCTTTTCATCATTGATGCCACCGTCGATCCGCATGCCGAGGCGTGGGTGAGTGAACAAGGTCAATGGCCGGAAAATCTTCCGGTCACGCTCGTTTTCAACAAAATCGATGCGCTGTCCACAGAACAAACCGATGCGCTGCTCTCCAAACCAACCAGCGGCGTTCAGCAGATACTCGCCCTATCCGCCAAGCAGGGTCTGGGGCTCGATCGGCTACGTGAGCATCTGAAGGCCTGTATGGGTTACGAGGTTGCCGATAGCGGCACGATTTCCGCGAGATCTCGACACCTCGATGCCTTGCAAAGAGCCAAGCGTCACGCGGATAGCGCCGTTCAGCGATTGAAGCGCGATCGTGCTGGCGAGCTGGTGGCTGAAGAGTTGCGCCTCGCACAAAACGCGCTGGGTGAGATCACCGGCGAGTTTGAAGCAGATGATCTCTTAGGTCGCATCTTCAGTAGTTTTTGTATCGGAAAATAATTCAAAAACAAGGGGGCCTCATGCCGGTTACGCGACGTCGATCGATAGCACTCGGAGTCGCTGCTGCGTTCGGTGCGACAACGACTTGGCTGCGAGCTGAGACCTCAAAAAAATACGACGTCATCGTCATCGGAGCGGGTTTTTCCGGTTTGCATGCAGCGCGCTTGCTGGCGGCCGACGGACTCACGGTTCTCGTTCTCGAGAGTGATCGGCGAGTTGGCGGACGATCGCACACGGCTTACGAATTCGATTCGCGTATCGAGCTCGGCGCCTCTCAGGTTGGGCGCATGTACGCGCGTATTCTCGACACGGCCCGCGGCCTCGGTATCGAGATGGCACCCGGCGCCCATATCAACGCGCCCTACTCGTTCGTGCTCGGTGATGAGCTGATCGCTGCTAAGGATTGGTCCGTCTCCAAGCTAAACCCGCTTCAAGGACCGGAGCGTAGTGTCCCGCCGCACGCGCTCGGGGCTTACTACATCGAACAAAGAAATCCTTTTCAAAGCCTCGATGAGGTACATGCAGCCGCGGCCGCTGAGTTTGATCTGAGCGTGGCGGAATGGTTGGCGAGACAGAATGCATCGCCCGCGGCCATCCACCTCATCAATCACACGCTCGGCGCACCGGGACTCGAAAATCAAAGCGTCTTGCGGATGTTTCAGGAAGCAACCCGCATGCGGGTGGAGAATCGAGCGCGTGCGGCGGAAGCGGCCAAGGAGCCACCGGGTAAAGATGCGTACGAGCGCGCGGCGCTCAATTCTTTCCATGTCGTTGGTGGCTCTTCCAAACTTACCGACGCCATGGCGGCGAGCCTCGGTGATCGCGTGATCACAGGGAAGAAGGTTGTTTCGATCGATATGACTGATACCGATTGCACGGTGCGCTGCGAGGATGGTTCGCAATGGCGATCGTCGCGGGTGATCTCGGCGCTGCCATTCACGATGCTCAGACAAATCGCGATCACGCCAGCGTTACAAGGCACTCAAGCAGACGCTGTACGACGAATGCCCTACGGCAATCAGAGTCAGGTGTGGTTACGCGTCAAAGCGCCATATTGGGAAGCCGATGGTATCGAGGCTTCGATGTGGACTGACGGGATTTTTACTCTGATCCGCCAGCAGATCGAGCACGATGGAAAGCGTGAACTGATCAGTGCGTTGGCGTTTGGGAAAAAATCCTATGAACTCGATCGCCTATCTCCTCAAGAGCGCGGTGCGCTCGCGATTCGATACATCGAACAGCGTCGCCCAAGCACGCGCGGCAAGCTTGAGTTCATCGGTGCGCATTTTTAATCCGATCAACCCAGAAGATCTTGCGAAGAGGCTTCGTTCGCTGCACTC